>JAFECV010000063.1 GCA_018241985.1 Pseudomonadota bacterium
TGATATAGCGGCGCGATCGCCAGCAGCACGTCGCTGCCCTGCACGTCGCTCCAGTCGCTCGATGCGGCGGTCTTGTACAGCGCATTGCCGTAGCTCAGCATCGCGCCCTTCGGCAAGCCGGTGGTGCCCGAGGTGTAGGTCATCAGCGCGACGTCGTCCATCGCGATGTCCACCGGCCGCGGCGTGCCGCCGGCACGCACGACGGCCATGAAATCCTCGCAACCGGAAGGAACAGCGGCAGGCGCGGCACGCTGCGCGAGCAGTTCGGCCGGGATGGCTATCGAAGCGTCCCCCGCGGGCAGCAGATCGGCGTAGCGCACCACGAACACATGCTGCAGCGCGGTCTGGCCGCGCACCTTGTCGACCACCGGCAGCAGGCCGTCGGCGGCGACGATCACGCGCGCGCCCAGGTCGCCGAGCTGGTAGGCGAGTTCGTGCTCCTTGCTCAAAGGCCCGCAGGGACAGACGATCGCGCCGATCTTCTGGATGCCGTAGTGCGCCATCACGTACTGCGGGCAGTTGTTCATGAACAGCGCAACCGGCTCGCCCTTCTTCACGTCCAGCGCCTGCAGTCGCGCGGCGAACGCGTCGCTGGCGGCGTCGAGCTCGCGCCAGCTGATCGCGCGGCCGTACCAGAGATAGGCCGCGCGGTCGGGCGTGGCGCGGGCACGGCGGCGCAGGTGTTCGTGCAGGGGGATGGATTCGGCGGCATTCATGCGCTGTCTCCTGTGGATCCGGGACGCTGAAGACGACTGGCAAGAATATACGGACCGAGGATGGCGATGCACGCGGCGCCGGCGATTGCGGATCGCCGCAGCCGGGGTCCCCGATTTCGGCTCAACGGCCTCGTCGAGAACCATGACCTGTCGCCCGCGCGGCCCCGCGCGTCACCGCGCACGGTCGGCGAACGAAGCGGCGGTCATCGCGAGCAGGAGACGAAGCGACGGCTCGATCCGCCGTCCGGGCAGGGCCCGGGGGCGCCCGCGGCGCGGTTCAAGGCCCCGCCGACCGGGGAAACGTTCATTTCGAGCCGCATCGTGTGAGATAACTCACATGCCACCTTCCAACAAGACTTGTCAAGTTACGGTGTTGGCTTATCATCATTTTCCTGTAGCAAGCGGACACGCTGGTTACAAATCCACCTGAAGCCCGATACAAAGTTACATATTGAGCCTCATGAGTACGACAGGGAAGGTTTTCAGTCATGGAGTTCCAGTCCACCCGGCCGGATGAAGATTCCGCCCGCCTTCTGAAGCTGATCTGCGAAAGCGTCTCGATAGAACGCCACATCGACCTGCTGCGCTGGCTGCAGGGGGAGGTACAGCGCTACCTTCCGCACGACGTGCTGCTGGCCGGATGGGGCGACTTCGAGCAAGGCTCGGTCCAGCACGACATCCTGTCCGAACTCCCGGGTATGCGCTCGTACGGCATCGGCGCGGAGAGCATGCCGTTCCTGCTCGGCAAATTTCACGACCGATGGACTGCCGCCGAACGCCGGCCGCTGCTGCTGCCCTTCCGCGAGTTCGAATACCTGCTCGGCAGCAACAGCCTTCCCGGCTCGCTGTGCGGCACGCTGCGCACGATGCGCTCGGTGCTGATCTGTGGCCTCGGCGACGAGCGCGGCGGCTTCGACTGCGTGTACGCGCTGATGCACCGCGAGGAGATCCCGGGGGCATGCACCGGCAACACACTGAACGTGCTGCTGCCGCACATCGACACCGCGCTGCGCCAGGTCAAGCACCTGCCGCAGCAAAGCCGGCGCCTGGCGCCGACGCAGCCGGTCGCGCCGGAGGATGCGTTCGGGTTGAGCGAACGCGAAGCCGAAATCATGGCCTGGGTCGCGATGGGCAAGACGAATTCCGAAATCGGCACTATTCTGAATATCAGCGGGTTCACGGTAAAGAACCACATGCAAAGAATATTCCGCAAGCTCAATGTCTACAGTCGTGCGCAGGCGGTTTCGAAAGTGGTGAGCGTGGCAGCAGATGGCTGAGCTCGACTCCATTCGCTCCGCGTCGGACTCGTTTCGCTCCGCGTCGGCCTGGAACGAGCGCCGCGAGCCGCGCTCGATGGGACTGGGCGGCAGCCACCTGTTCGCCGCGATCCAGGCCGCGCTCGATCCGCTGACGCTCGTGTTCACGCTGTGGGCGCTGGCCTACTACTTCGAGGGTTCGGTGCGGCCGGCGTATCTGGTCCTCGCGGTCATCGTGTTCTCGCTGACGTTCCCCGGCACCTCGCAGTTGCGGCTGCCGATTCACAAGGTGCTGTTCAATATCGCGCTGCGCTGGTTCTGGATCGCCGGCATCCTGCTGCTGACCGGCTACGCAACCGGCTTCCTGTTCGATTTCGCGCGGCCTGTCGTCATCCACTGGCTGTGGCTCGCGCCGGCAACCGAGATCGGCGCCCACCTGACGCTGCGCGCCGGCGCACCGTTCCTGCTGCGGCTGCAGGGCCCGCCGCGCGGCGCGATCATCGTCGGCATGAACGAGCAGGGCGTCGCGCTGGCCAGTCACATCGCGAGTTCGCCCTATTCCGGGATCGAGATGCTGGGCTTCTTCGATGACCGTGGCGAGGAGCGCCGTGTCGCCGCCGGCGAGCACAAGCTGGTGGGCCGGATCGACGAACTGCCGGCCTACGTCAAGCAGCACAGGGTCCGGTTCATCTACCTCTCGCTGCCGATGACCGCGCGCCCGCGCATCCTGCAGGTGCTTGACGGACTGAAGGACACCACCGCGTCGATCTATTTCGTGCCCGACATGTTCATCACCGACCTGATCCAGGGCCGCAGCGATACGGTCTGCGGCACCACGGTGATCTCGGTCTGCGACACGCCGTTCCGCGGCTTCAACGGCGTCGCCAAGCGCGGCAGCGACATCGTGTTGGCGCTGCTGATCCTGCTGCTGATCCTGCCGTTCCTGCTGCTGATCGCGGTCGCGGTCAAGCTGAGCTCGCCGGGGCCGGCGATCTTCCGGCAGCGCCGATACGGGCTCGACGGCGAGCAGATCGTGGTCTACAAATTCCGCTCGATGGCGGTCGTCGAGGACGGCACGACCGTCGAGCAGGCACACCGAAACGACCCGCGCGTGACCCGGCTTGGCGCGTTCCTGCGCAAGACCTCGCTCGATGAGCTGCCGCAGTTCATCAACGTGCTGCAGGGGCGCATGAGCATCGTCGGCCCGCGGCCCCATGCGGTCGCACACAACGAGCAGTACCGGCGGCTGATCAAGGGCTACATGGTGCGCCACAAGGTCAAGCCCGGCATCACCGGCTGGGCGCAGGTGAACGGCCAGCGCGGGGAAACGGACACGCTCGAGAAGATGCAGGCGCGCATCGACTACGACCTCGACTATCTGCGCAACTGGTCGCTGACGCTCGACCTGGTCATTATTCTCAAGACCATCCGGCTCGTGTTCAAGGACAGTGCCGCGTACTGATATCGGTCGCAACGCCAAACCCTCCCATGCCGCCCCACCAACGCCCCTCCGCCATCGCATCGTGCACAATCCTGGGACTCTCGCCGGTCCGGCCTGTCGGCAGGATCCCCTCCATCGACCGTGCCGATAGCGGCTCCGAGGTTCTTCCATGACGCTGATGCGCCGCTTGTCCCTGTTTGCCCCTGCCCTGCTGGTGCTGGCTTCACCGTTCGTGCAGGCCGACGAACTCGATACGCTGCAATTCAAGGTCGGCGAAACCGTGCAGCACGACAGCAACGTGTTCCGCCTGTCGGACTCGGCCAACACCCAGGCCCTGCTCGGCACGTCGAGCCGCTCCGACACGGTCTACGACACGACCCTGGGCATCAAGCTCGACAAGCGTTACAGCCTGCAGCGCTTCGAGCTCAGCGCGACTGCGGACAACTTCCACTACAACCGCTTTTCGCAACTCGATTACACGGCGGTCAATTACGCCGCCGCATGGCACTGGAGCCTGACGCCGAAATTCCACGGCAACCTGACGACCGATCGGCGCGAATACATCGACTACTACGCCGACCTTCAGAACCTCGGCGAGCTCAACCATCGCACCGATCGCACCACCGCGCTGGACGGCGAATACGAACTCGGCGGCGCCTGGCGCCTGCTCGGCGGCGCCTACCACCAGTCGAGCCGCAGCAGCGTTGCCTACACGTTCGAAGGCGACTACGGCATGACCGGCGGCGAAGCCGGTCTGCGCTACGTGTTCGCTTCCGGCACCTCGCTGGCCTATCGGTACAAGTTCGACCATGGCGAGTACAGCGGCCTGCCGCCCGGGACGCTGTTCTTCGCCAGCAACTTCAGCGATCGCACGCACGAGCTGCGACTGGACTGGGCACCAACCGGCCGGACCACGCTGAACGCTCGACTGGCCTATCAGTCGCGCACCAACGACGGCAACGGCGTGCGCGATTTTTCCGGCCTGATCGGCGGTGCCGATGCCAGCTGGGCCATCACCGCCAAGACGAGCCTGACCGGCGGGCTGTCGCGCCAGCTGATCAGTTACCAGACGAACACCGACAGCTACTTCACGCTCGACTCCATTTACATCGCGCCGACATGGCGCGCGACCGAGAAGACGACCGTCAAGCTGCGCCTCGAGCACGGCTGGTTGGGCTTCTACGGGCCGGTGCCCGGATTCGCGAGCGACAACCGCCACGACACGACCAACCTCGCGTCGCTATCGCTGGAATGGAAGCCGCTGCGAACCGTGACGCTGGCTGCTGCCGTCGTCCGCGATACGCGGGGCTCGAACCTGCCCGGATTCGATTACAAGAACACCGGGATCAGCCTGTCGGCGATCGCGAATTTCTGAGCGCTCCTACCATTCGGTGAACTGCCCGACTTCGAAGGGACCGAAATGAAGCCTTTGCTCCGTTGCCTTGCCGCCGTGCTGCTGTGGCTGCCTGCGCTGACCGCGCTGGCACAGGACGGGCTGTCGCCGAACGTACCGCTGCAGTCGGCGGCGGAGAATAGCCAGCCCGGCGCGGCGGTGCAGTCGGGCAATCGCGACTACCGCCTCAGCCCTGACGACTTGATCGGGATTCAGGTGTACCAGAACCCCGACCTCACGGTGGATGCGCGCATCTCCGACAGCGGCACGATCACCTATCCGCTGCTCGGCAACGTGCAACTGGGCGGACTCACGATTGCCGCAGCCGAAAAGAAGATCGCGGACGGACTGCGCACCGGCGGCTTCGTGAATTCGCCCCAGGTGAACATCGTGGTGCGTCAGGCACGCGGCAGCCAAGTGTCGGTGCTGGGCGAGGTGGCTAAGCCGGGCCGTTTCCCGCTGGAGACGAGCAACACCCGCGTCAGCGATGTGCTGGCCGCCGCCGGCGGCGTCGTTGCTGCCGCCGGCAACACGCTGATCGTCACCGGACAGCGCAACGGCAAACCGTTCCGCATGACCATCGACATTCCGACGATGCTCGACCAAGGCAAGACCGGGGACGACATCGCGCTGCAGAGCGGTGACACGCTGTGGGTGCCGAAGGCGCCGGTGTTCTACATCTACGGCGAAGCGCAGAAACCCGGACAATATCGGGTCGAACGCGGCATGACCGTGATGCAGGCGCTGGCGCAGGGCGGCGGTCCCACTGCGCGCGGCAGCCAGAACCGGCTCAAGCTCGAACGCCGCGACGCATCGGGCAAGACCGTATCCATCACCCCGCGCCTGACTGATCCAATCGAGCCGGGGGACGTTCTGTACGTCGGCGAGAGTATTTTCTGAGTTGACCATGACGCTCCACCAGTTCCTGCTGATCCTGCGCGCCCGCTGGCGCAGCATTGCGCTGTTCGTGGCTGGCGCGCTGCTGGCCGCACTGGCCGCGAATCTGCTGCTGCCCAAGAAGTACACCGCGCAGACATCGTTGCTCATCGACATGCGCGCTGCCGATCCGACGGGCAGCGCGGCCTGGGGTGGCACGCTCGCATCGAACTACCTGGCGACGCAGGTGAGCATCATCAGCGGCGATCGTGTCGCGCAGCGAGTCGTGGAAATCCTCAAGCTCGACCAGGATCCACACACCAAGGAGGCGTGGATGAAGGCCACCCATGGACGCGGCGATTTCGACGCATGGCTGATCTCCGGCTTGGAGCAAGGGCTGGACGTACGTCCGGCGCGCGACAGCAACGTGATCGACATCATCTACCGCAGCCGGGATGCCGAGAGCGCAGCGCAGGCCGCGAACGCATTCGCGCAGGCCTATATGGATGTCAACCTTGCGCTGAAAACCGAGCCGGCGCACCAGTACGCGGAATGGTTCGACGAGCGCACCAAGGCGGCGCGGGCGAAGCTGGAGGCGGCGCAATCGCGGCTGTCGGCCTATCAGCAGAAGGCAGGCATCGTGAGCGCCGATGGCAACGTCGACTATGAAAACTCCCGGCTCGCTCAGATTTCGTCGCAGCTCACTGCCGTGCAGGCCGAGGTCGCCGACAGCCAGAGCAAGCGCAATGCCGGCGGCAGCACGGTCGCTGACGTGATGCAAAGCCCGTTGATCAACAACCTGAAGGCCGACGTTGCGCGGCTCGAAGGCCAGGTACAGGAACTGCGCGTGAACCTGGGGCCGAACAATCCGCGGCGGGAACGTGCGGAAGCGCAGCTTGCGGCTGCGCGCAGCCAGTTGGCCAGCGAAACCGCCCGCATCCAATCGTCGATCAACACTACCTACCAGGTGAACCGGCAGCGCGAGCACGATCTGCAGGCGGCGCTGGCGGCGCAGAAGGCAAGAGTCCTGAAGCTCAACAAGGATCGCGACGATCTCAACGTGTACCGGCGCGACGTCGAGGCGGCCCAGCGCGAATACGAGGCTGTGAGCAAGAGCGCGTCGCAGACGCGGCTGGAGAGCCTGACCACCCAGACCAACGTGGTTCGGATGGACAGCGCGGTCACCCCGCTGCTTCCGTCGAGTCCGAAGTCGCGGATGAATCTGCTGATTGCAGCGCTGGCAGGGACTATGCTGGGCGTTGCCTGGGCGGTGCTGCTGGAATTGATCAATCGGCGGGTGCGCTCCGCCGAGGACCTCACTCAGATGCTCGACCTGCCGGTGCTGGGCAGCATCAGTTCGAGCCGGGAGCCGCGGCGCCTCGCCGGCCCGCGGTTGTTGCTGGGCCATGGAGAGTCTTCGTGAACAACAACACCCCGGCGGTGCGAGCGGCTCAGTTGCCGGTTCCTGGCCGGTCCGTAACGACGGGCCGGCCGATGGGAGAGATCCTGGTGGATGCGGGCCGGCTGTCTGCGCCCGAGGTCGAGCAGATCCTGCGCTTCCAGCGCGAGCGCGGCCTGCGCTTCGGCGAGTCGGGTCGTGCGCTTGGCCTGCTGACCGAGGACGATGTCCGCTTCGCGTTGTCTCTGCAATTCGACTATCCGTATCTCGCGCCAGAAAGCGAGCTCAGCCACGAACTGGTCGCTGCATTCCGGCCGCAGGACCAGACCGTCGAGCAGTTGCGATCGCTGCGCAGCCAGCTGATGCTGCGCTGGTTCAGCATCGGCACCGGCCACAAGGGCCTGACCATCGTCAGTCCCGACACCAGGGAAGGCCGCAGCTACCTGGCAGCCAACCTCGCGATCGTGTTCTCGCAGATGGGAGAGCGAACCCTGGTGGTGGACGCCGATATGCGCGCGCCACGCCAGCATCTGCTGTTCGGACTTGGCCAGCGCTCTGGCCTCTCCGACGTACTCGCTGGTCGCGCCGACCCGCTCTCGATGATTGCCGACATCCCCGATCTGAAGGATCTGGCCGTGCTGCCCGCCGGCACGATCCCGCCGAACCCGCAGGAATTGCTAGGCCGACCCGCATTTTCGACACTGCTGGAAGCACTTGGCGAAACCTTCAGCGTGATGATCATCGACACGCCGCCGGCTGGTGCCTGTGCCGACGCACAGACCGTCGCGGCGCATGCTGGTGCCGCGCTGCTGGTTGCGCGCCAGGGCACGAGCTCGATGCCGCGGGTCGCGCGGCTGTCGCAGCGTCTGCGCGAATTCGGGGTCAGCTTGGTCGGCTCGGTGCTGAACGACACCTAGCGCGTGCAATAACCCCTGTAGCGTGGCCGCATCGAGCACTGAAGGCTGGCAACAGCGCTGGAAGGCGCTGCTTTTGCAGGTCGATCGCGTTCACGACGACGAACAGGAACAGAGACTCTTCGCGCAATTGAGCCACCCCAGTCGGCCGTTCGTGCTGGCTTTCGTGAATGCGCACGCGATGAATTCGATCGCCGCATCGGCTTCGTTTTTCGACGCGCTGCATGCTGGAGATGCAGTGCTGCGCGATGGCTCGGGAATGTCGACCCTTTTCAGGCTATTTGACATGGCACCGGGGCGCAATCTCAATGGAACCGATCTGATCCCGCGGTTGATCCAGTTGTTCGATGGTCGCGGCATCGCGCTGTTCGGTACCCGGGAGCCGTTCCTGCAACGGGGTGCGCAGGCCGTCACCGCCAACTTGGCTCCACGCAGTCCGCTGGTCTGCGCCCACGGCTTCATGGACTGCTCTGCCTATCTGGAACTAGCCGGCGTCCACCGCCCTGCGCTGATCGTGCTCGGCATGGGCATGCCGCGCCAGGAAGAGGTCGCCGCGGCGCTGCGGGCGACGCTGGCGTTCCCCTGCCTGATCGTCTGCGGCGGCGCGATCATTGATTTTCTCGCAGGCAAGGTTCCGCGCGCGCCGCTGTGGATACGCAAGATCGGCCTGGAATGGCTTTTTCGCTTGGGACTGGAGCCGCGCCGCCTGTTCAAGCGTTACGTGATCGGCAATCCGCTGTTCCTGATACGCGCACTCAGGCTGGTATCGTCGAACCGACACGAGCCGGAACGCTTCTAGCGAAGTGGAGTCGAAACGAAAATAGATGTCGTACTCCCAGCCAACCTCACAAAGCGAATGCGTCGAGAGATTGCGATGGGGCGTGTGTCCACACCGAAATCGAGCACTTGTTCGGAACTGAATAAAACCCAACTTGCCTGACTAGCACTTCGAC
>JAFECV010000640.1 GCA_018241985.1 Pseudomonadota bacterium
GACACGTTGATCGAGGCCGAACTGTTCGGTTATCGCGATGGCGCCTTCACCGGCGCGCGCGCCAAGGGCTCGCGCGGCAAGATCGTGCAGGCGCACGGCGGCACGCTGTTCCTCGACGAGATCGGCGACATGCCGCTGCCGCTGCAGACCCGGCTGCTGCGCGTGCTGGCCGAGCACGAGGTGACGCCGCTCGGCGCCGAACGACCCATTCCCGTGGACATGCAGGTGATCTGCGCGACGCACCGCAACCTGAAGGAGCTCGTCGCCCGCGAAGCGTTCCGCCTCGACCTGTACTACCGCCTCAACGGACTCACCCTCGAACTGCCGCCGCTGCGCGAGCGCATCGACAAGGAGGCGCTGCTCGACGCCATCCTGCGCGACGAGGCGCGGCGGATCGGGCGCGCGTCGCCACCGATCACCCACAGCGCGCGCGCTCTGCTGCTCGAGCACGACTGGCCGGGCAACATCCGGCAGCTGAAGAATGCGCTGCGTGCGGCGCTGGCCCTGGCGGGCGACGAACCGATCGGCATCGAGCACCTCCCGGCCGACATCGCCGGCACGATCCGGGCGGCGTTGCCGCCGTCGCGGTTGACGTCGCTCGGCTTCAACGAAGCGCCCGAGGCTGCACGCGGAACCGAGGCCGAGCGCGATGCGCTGCTGCGCGCCCTGCGCGCACATCGCTGGAACGTGGCACGGGCGGCGCGCAGCCTGGACATCTGCCGCGCGACGGTGTACCGCCGCATGGAGCGGCACAACATCGTGACGCCGAACCGGCGCGATTAGCCAGAGGCGATCCCCGGCCCATCTGCGGATGGGCCCGGGTCAGGTCGACCTCGATACGGCGTTCGGGCACGCCGCCTCGCCGCGCAACGCCCAGGCCGCGCTCGGTGCACGCACCGTGCGGCCAGTTCCTACAATCCGCAACAGGCTCGATCCTTCGGACGAGCCCGTGATTCGACTTTTCGCACGAGAGGAGGCGCCGACATGGCGGAACCAATGCTGATCGCCCGGCGCGGCGACATCGAATGCAAGCTGCTGCCGGGCCTGGCGAACCGGCACGGCCTGATCACCGGCGCGACCGGCACCGGCAAGACCGTGACGCTGCAGAAGATGGCCGAATCGTTCTCGGCGATCGGCGTGCCGGTGTTCATGGCCGACGTGAAGGGCGACCTGACCGGTATCAGCCAGGCCGGCCACGTCGACGGCAAGCTCGCCGAGGTGCTCGCGCAGCGCGGGCTGCCGCTGCCCACGCCGCTGGCCTGCCCGGTCACGCTGTGGGACGTGTTCGGGGGCGCGGGCCACCCGGTGCGCGCCACGATCAGCGACATGGGGCCGCTGCTGCTGGCGCGGATGCTCGACCTGAACGACACCCAGGCCGGCGTGCTGAACCTGGTGTTCAAGATCGCCGACGACAGCGGCCTGCTGCTGCTCGACCTGAAGGACCTGCGCGCGATGCTGCAGCATGTCGGCGACAACGCGAAGGCATTCACCACCGGATACGGCAACGTCAGCGCCGCGAGCGTCGGCGCGATCCAGCGCGGCTTGCTGGCCCTCGAGGCCCAGGGCGGCGACA
>JAFECV010000641.1 GCA_018241985.1 Pseudomonadota bacterium
CGCGTCGCTGCGGGTCGACGGCAACGATTTTCTCGCGGTGTACGCGGCGTCGCTCTGGGCCGCCGAGCGCGCGCGCAAGAACCTGGGCCCGACGCTGATCGAGTGGGTCACCTACCGTGCCGGCGCGCATTCGACCTCGGACGACCCGAGCAAGTACCGCCCGGCGGACGACTTCAGCCGCTTTCCGCTCGGTGATCCGATCGCGCGGCTCAAGCAGCACCTGATCGCGATCAAAGCCTGGTCCGACGAGGAGCACGAGCGGGTGCGGAAGGAACTCGAGGGCGAGGTCGGCGCCGCGATGAAGGAGGCCGAACTGCACGGCTCGCTCACCGACGGCCGGGTGCCGAGCGCCGCGACCCTGTTCGAGGACGTGTACAAGGAGATGCCGGAGCACCTGCGCCGGCAGCGCCAGCAGCTGGGAGTCTGACCATGAGCGACGCGGACGATACGGCGCGCAAGACGCCGATGACGATGATCCAGGCGCTGCGCTCGGCGATGGACGTGATGCTCGGGCGCGACGACAACGTGATTATCTACGGCCAGGACGTCGGCTACTTCGGCGGCGTGTTCCGCTGCACCGAAGGGCTGCAGGCGAAGTACGGCAAGTCGCGCGTGTTCGACGCGCCGATCTCCGAAGGCGGCATCGTCGGCACCGCGGTTGGCATGGGAGCGTACGGGCTGCGCCCCGTGGTCGAGCTGCAGTTCGCC
Source organism: Pseudomonadota bacterium (assembly GCA_018241985.1). Taxonomy (GTDB): domain Bacteria; phylum Pseudomonadota; class Gammaproteobacteria; order Burkholderiales; family Burkholderiaceae_C; genus Rhodoferax_A. The sequence goes on from JAFECV010000641.1 coordinate 709, forward strand.
GACTACATGTACCCGGCGTACGACCAGATCGTCTCGGAGGCCGCGCGGCTGCGCTACCGCTCGGTCGGCGACTTCACCGCGCCGCTGACGATACGCATGCCCTGCGGCGGCGGCATCTACGGCGGGCAGACGCACAGCCAGAGCCCGGAGGCGCTGTTCACCCATGTCGCGGGGCTGCGCACCGTGATGCCGTCGAACCCATACGACGCGAAGGGGCTGCTGATCGCATCGATCGAGTGCGACGATCCGGTGATCTTCCTCGAGCCCAAGCGCATCTACAACGGCCCGTTCGACGGCCATCACGACAAGCCGGTCGTGCCCTGGTCCAAGCACCCGATGGGCGCGGTGCCCGAGGGCTATTACACGGTGCCGCTCGATTCGGCCGCGATCTACCGTGCCGGCACGCAGGTAACCGTGCTGACCTACGGGACCATGGTGTTCGTGGCCGAGGCGGCGGCACGCGAAGCGAATGTCGATGCCGAGATCGTCGACCTGCGCAGCCTGTGGCCGATGGACCTCGACACCGTCGTCGCGTCGGTCAAGAAGACCGGGCGCTGCGTGGTCGTGCACGAGGCGACGCGCACCGGCGGCTTCGGCGGCGAACTGGTCGCGCTGGTGGAGGAGCACTGCTTCTATCACCTCGAGGCGCCGATCGAGCGGGTCGCCGGCTGGGACACGCCGTACCCGCATGCGCAGGAATGGGCGTATTTTCCTGGCCCGGCGCGGGTCGCGGCGGCGCTGCGGCGCGTAGTGGAGGCGTGATGGGCGTTCACGTGATCAAGATGCCGGACATCGGCGAGGGCATCGCCGAGGTCGAACTCGTCGCCTGGCACGTGCAGCCGGGCGATGCGGTGGCCG
>JAFECV010000642.1 GCA_018241985.1 Pseudomonadota bacterium
GACCAGGCGAAGACCCTGGGCATCACCGAGCAGGAAGTGATCAAGAACGTGATGCTCAAGGAGACGGTGGACGGCGAATTCACCACGGTGCAGGACGTGGCCGAGGTGGCGCTGCTGTTCGCGTCGTTCCCGACGAATGCGCTCACCGGCCAGTCGCTGGTCGTGAGCCACGGCTGGTTCATGCAGTAACAGTCCCCGGGTGCCAAGCCCCGCCATGGCCACCGACGCGGCGCCTGCCGCGGCGCGCACGCCGGTCCTGTGGTTCTTCGCGCTGGTCGCCGGCGTGCTGGCGGCGGTCGCGACGTCGGGCTTTCGCGCGCTGATCGCCGGCGTCGAATGGTTCAGCACCGGCCGCACCGGCAGCCTGGTCGAGGCGGCGCGCCACCTCGCGCCCGGGCACCGGGTGTTGATCGGCGCGGCCGGCGGGCTGCTCGCCGGCCTCGTGCTGATGTGGGGCCGGCGCTGGGCGGCGCGCGGTCCGCAGGGCACCGAGCACCTCGACTACATCGAGGCCGCGCGCGAAGGCGTGGTCGACCTGAACAACCGGACCACGGTGGTGCGCAGTCTCTCGGCGCTGCTGTCGGTCGGCACCGGAGCGTCGATCGGCCGCGAAGGGGCGATGGTGCAGCTCTCGGCCTGGTTCGGCGCGCTGCTCGCGAAGGTCGCGCCGCTCTCGCAGGAGCAGCGCGACGTGATCCTGGTCTGCGGCATCGCGGCGGGCATCGGCTCGGCGTACCACGCGCCGGTGGCCGGCGTGGTGTTCGTGCTCGAACTGGCCATCGGCTTCCTGTCGGCGCAGATGATCGCACCGGTGATGATCGCGTCGGCCACCGCCGGGCTGCTGAACTACGGGATCGACCCGGCGCCGCTCTATGCCACGCCGGTGATCCAGCTCGTGCCGGCGAGCCTCTCCATGGCGCTGGTGGTCGGCGTGGTCTGCGGCGGCGTGGGATGGGCAATGCTGGCGCTGGTCGACTGGTTTCGCGCCGCGTTCGGGCGCATCGGCTCGCTGCCGCTGCGCCTGGGGCTGGGCGGCCTCCTGGTCGGCTCGCTGTCGGCGTTCGTGCCCGAAGTCTGGGGCAACGGCTACAGCACGATCTCGCACCTGCTGCAGGGCCAGATCCTGTGGCCCTGGGTCGCGGTGATCCTCGTCACCAAGTTCGCCGCGACACTGCTCTCCACCGGCTCCGGCGCGATCGGCGGCATGTTCACGCCGACGCTGTTCGTCGGCGCGACCACCGGTTTCTCACTGGCCGAATTCGCGTCGTACTGGCTGCCGCCGGAATGGGTGACCGATCCGCGCACGCTGGCGGTGGTCGGCATGTCGGCGATGCTGAGCGCGGTCACGCACGCGCCGCTGATGGCGATCGTGATGGTGCTCGAGATGACGAACCAGTTCCAGCTCACCGTGCCGGTGATGCTGGCTTGCGGCGTCGCGCATGCGATCAGCACGGGGTTCGGCACCAAGCCGATGTACGGCAACCCGATCGAAGTCCGACACTGACCGGCTCACCCCCAGTCTTCGCGCACTGCGTGTCGCTTCGCCAACCCCCTCACCGGGGGCG
>JAFECV010000643.1 GCA_018241985.1 Pseudomonadota bacterium
AGGTCGCCGAACTGATCGCCGAGGAAGGCAACCCCGATCTCAAGCTGCGCGTGTTCGTGCAGGGCGGCGGCTGTTCGGGGTTCCAGTACGGGTTCACCTTCGAAGAAGTCGCGAACGACGACGACACGACGATGGTCAAGAACGGCGTGTCGCTGCTGATCGACGCGATGAGCTACCAGTATCTGGTCGGCGCCGAGATCGACTACAAGGAAGACCTGCAGGGCGCGCAGTTCGTGATCAAGAACCCGAATGCCGAGTCCACCTGCGGCTGCGGGTCGAGCTTCTCGGCCTGATCCCCAAGGGGCAGTCCCAGGCCGCAGCCAAAAAGACAAGTCGCCGACCGGCGACTTTCTTTTTGCGTGCTGCGGCAACACCCCTCTTTCGACAGCGATCCCGCCTTCCACGCACCGCATGACCCAGTCCTCCGACGGCAAATCCGGCAGCGCTCTGCTGTGGCTGGTCGGCGTGGGCTTCTTCATGCAGACGCTGGACACGACCATCGTCAACACCGCGCTGCCGGCGATGGCCACGAGCCTGGGCGAGAGCCCGCTGCGCATGCAGTCGGTGGTGGTCGCCTATTCGCTGACGATGGCAATGCTGATCCCGGCGTCGGGCTGGCTCGCCGACCGCCTCGGCACGCGCCGCGTCTACCTCGCCGCGATCGTGCTGTTCGCGATCGGCTCGGCGCTGTGCGCGCTGTCGCAGACGCTCCCCGAACTGGTCGCGTCGCGCGTGGCGCAGGGGCTCGGCGGCGCGCTGCTGCTGCCGGTCGGCCGCCTCGCGGTGATGCGCGGCGTTCCGCGCGAACGGTTCCTGGCGGCGATGAGCTTCGTCGCTATTCCCGGCATGGTCGGGCCGCTGGTCGGCCCGACGCTCGGCGGCTGGCTCGTGGTCGTGGCCTCCTGGCACTGGATCTTCCTGATCAATCTGCCGGTCGCGCTGGCCGGGTATTTCGCGGCGATGAAACACATGCCGGTCGGGCGCGACCACCCGCCCGGGCCGTTCGATGTCGGCGGCTACCTGATGCTCGCGTTCGGCATGGTGGCGATTTCGCTGTCGCTCGACGGTCTGTCCGACCTCGGCCTGCGCCAGGCGACCGTGCTGGTGCTGATGATCTTCGGGCTGGCCAGCCTGGCCGCGTACTGGCTGCACGCGGCGCGCCGGCCCGACCCGCTGTTCTCGACTACGCTGTTTCGCGTACCGACGCTCTCCATCGGTCTCATCGGCAACCTGTTCGCGCGGCTGGGCAGCAGCTGCATGCCGTTCCTGATCCCGCTGCTGCTGCAGATCTGCCTGGGCTACACGCCGCTCGAGGCCGGGCTGATGATGGTGCCGGTGGCCGCGGCCGGGATGGCGTCCAAGCAGATGGCGACGACGCTGGTCGCGCGGATCGGCTACCGCAACGTGCTGGTGATCAACACCGCGCTGGTCGGCATCGCGATGGCGAGCTTTGCGGTCACCTCGCCGCAGCTGCCGCTGTGGCTGCGCCTCATGCAGCTCGCGCTGTTCGGCGCGGTCAATTCGCTGCAGTTCACCGTGATGAACACGGTGACGCTGAAGGACCT
>JAFECV010000644.1 GCA_018241985.1 Pseudomonadota bacterium
CTTGCGGATCGTCGCGATGCCGCGGTCCAGCGCCTCCTGCTTGACCTCGAGCATCTTCACCGGAATGCCGGCGTTCAGGAAGTTCATCGCAATGCCGCCGCCCATGGTGCCGGCGCCGATCACCGCCACGCTCTTGATCGTGCGCTGCGGGGTGTCGGACGGCACGTCCGGAATTTTGGACGCGGCGCGCTCGGCCATGAACACATGGCGCAGCGCGCGGCATTCGGGGGTCAGCATCAGGTTCAGGAACGCCTGGCGCTCGGCCGCCATGCCGGCGTCGAATTTCAGCTTGGTCGCGTACTCGACCGCATCGACGCATTTCTCGGGCGCCGGGAAGTTTTTCGCCATGCCGCGCACCATGTTGCGCGCGAACTGGAAGTACGCGTCGCCCTGCGGATGCTTGCACGGCAGGTTGCGCACCAGCGGCAGCGGCCGCGTGCCGGCGACGGATCGCGCGAGGCCAAGCGCCTCTTCCTGCAGCGACTCCGGCGACGCCGCCATCTTGTCGAACAATTTTTGCCCCGGCAGCGCGGCGAGCAGTTCGCTCTTCACCGGCTCGCCGCTGACGATCATGTTCAGCGCAGTCTCGACGCCGAGCACGCGCGGCAGCCGCTGCGTGCCGCCGGCCCCCGGGATCAGGCCGAGCTTGACCTCGGGCAGCGCGACGCTGCAGCCGGGCGCGGCGATGCGGTAATGGCAGCCGAGCGCGAGCTCCAGCCCGCCGCCCATCGCCACCGAATGCACTGCCGCTACCACCGGCTTGGCCGACAGCTCGATCGCGCGGATCACGCTCAGCAGATTCGGCTCCTGGGTCGCGCGCGGCGTGCCGAATTCGGTGATGTCGGCGCCGCCGGAAAACGCCCTGCCGGCGCCGGTGATGACGATGGCCTGCACGGCGCCGTCGGCATTCGCCTTCGCCAGGCCTTCGGTGATCGCGAGCCGGGTCGCATACCCCAGGCCATTGACCGGGGGATTGTTCATCGTGATCACGGCGACGTCGCCGTGCAGCTTGTACTCTGCCGTCATGTGGTGGTCCTCGCAAGAAAAGAACGATCGTTCGCCCAACGATTCTAGGTGGTTTGTGCTGCACCGCAATAATCGGTTGTCCCGGTCGGGACAAAGGCGCGGCTTGGCTCAGACCCCGCGCTCAGACCTCGAGCCACTCGCGCCGGACCGCAGCGTCGGCGCGCAGCGACGCGGGCGTGCCGTGGAACACGATCGCGCCGTGGCCCATGACCAGCGCGCGGTCGGAGATCGCCATCGCGATCGTCAGTTTCTGCTCGATCAGCAGCACCGAGATGCCGCGCGCCTTGAGCACTTTCAGGTACTCGCCGACCAGTTCGACGATCTTCGGCGCCAGGCCCTCGGTCGGCTCGTCGATGATGATCAGGTCCGGGTCGCCCATCAGCGTGCGGCACAGGGTCAGCATCTGCTGCTCGCCGCCGGAGAGCACGCCGGCTTCGGTGTGCTGGCGCTCCTTCAGGCGCGGGAACATCCGGTACATGTCGTCGAACGACCAGCGGCTGCCGCGGCCGGCGCCCTTCTGGCCGAGCAGCAGATTCTG
>JAFECV010000645.1 GCA_018241985.1 Pseudomonadota bacterium
GGCATCGGCCGCGGCAAGCACTGCGGCACGCACGGCAGCGTCCGACACCTCGGCAGCGGTGCCGGCAAAGCAGATGCAGACACGCCGCACCGGCCCCGACTTGATGGCGCCCACGGCCGCCTGCACCGCCAGCCGGATCTGCCTGGCCGAGCCATCACCGGCACCCACCAGCACCGCGCGCGGCGCGGCAACAGCCGGGTTGCGGTAGAGCTGCAGCAACTTGCCGGGCTTCGTTTCGAGATCGCCAGCCTTGAGCGCTTCGCCCACCAGTTGGGCCAGCGCATCCGCGCCGGGCTTGCAGGTTTGCGTGACCAGCACGATCAGGGCATCGCATCTGTCCCGGGCTGCCCCGGTCGAATCGAGAGTCTTAAGTTCAAAGTTCATAATTGCGCTTTTCGTCGAAACCGATGTTATTCCATTCCTCGATTCGCAAAGAGCTGGCGCGCAGTTTTGGCGCGACACTGGTGGTGCTGGCCACTGTCGTCGTGACCATGATGTTGATTCGCACGCTCGGCCAAGCCTCGCGCGGCAGCGTCAACCCCGCGGACGTCCTGATGGTCATGGGCTATACCGTGCTGGGCCACCTCACCACGATCCTGACGCTGAGCCTGTTTATCGCGATCGTGAGCACACTGTCGCGCATGTACGCGGACAGCGAAATGGCGATCTGGTTTGCCAGCGGGCGCGGGCTGACCTCGTTTTTGTCGCCGCTGCTGCGCTTCGCGGCACCCATCCTGCTTGTCATTGCGGCGCTTGCCGTGTTTGTCTGGCCCTGGGCCAACCAGCAAATCCAGGACATGCGCGATCGTTATGAAACGCGCGGCGACCTCGACCGTGTGGTGCCCGGACAATTCCAGGAGTCCGCCGGCGGGCGCAGGGTGTTCTTCGTCGACAAGAATACGGGCGGCGGCAAGGCTGGCAGCAACGTCTTCATCTCCGACACCGAAAACAACAAGCAGATCGTGACGTCGGCGCGCAGCGGCCACGTCGACACGATCGGCAATGACCGCTTCCTGATTCTCGAGAACGGTCAGCGGCTACAGAGCGAAACCGGCAAACCCGACATCACGCTGAGCGAGTTCGGGGAGTACGGCATTCGCATCGGCGACAAGGACCAGGGGGTGCAGGAAGCCGCGCCGCCCAAGACCCTGTCCACCGCCACGCTGATACGCAAACCGGTCCCCGACTACCTGGGAGAGCTCTCGTTTCGCTTCGGACTGGCCCTGGCCGCCATCAATTTCGTGCTCATCGGACTGGCCGTGTCCAGCGTCAATCCCCGCATGGGACGAAACGGCAACCTGGCCTTGGCTTTTTTCGCCTTCGTCACGTATTACAACCTGCTCAACCTGGGGCAAAGCTGGATCGGCGACGGCAAAACCAGCTTCAGCGGCATGATGCTGGCCGCGCACGGCGGCACCTTCGTGCTCGCCTGGCTGTGGCTGCTCAAGCGACACAACAACTGGACCTTGCGCACCGTATTGCGTCGCCCCAGGCGCCGCAGCACGAAGCCGGCGGGGAGCACCGCGTGAGGACGATACGGCGCATGGTTTACGCCGACGTGCTG
>JAFECV010000646.1 GCA_018241985.1 Pseudomonadota bacterium
GCCGAGCCGCCCGCCGACGGCCCGGCCAGCTTCGACCTGGCGCAGATCGTCTACACCAGCGGCACCGAATCCAGCCCGAAGGGCGCGATGCTGACCCATGACGCGGTGCTGTGGCAGTACGTGAGCTGCGTGGCCGATGCCGAGATCGCGGCCGACGATCTGGCGCTGCACGCGCTGCCGCTGTACCACTGCGCGCAGCTCGACGTGTTCTTCGGGCCGTCGGTCTATGTCGGATCGACCAACGTCATCACCGCCAAGCCGGTGCCGGACAACCTGCTGCCGCTGATCGCCCGGCACCGCATCACTTCGTTCTTCGCGCCGCCGACCGTCTGGATTGCGCTGCTGCGCTCTTCCCTGTTCGACAAGACCGACCTGTCCTCGCTCGCCAAAGGTTATTACGGCGCGTCGATCATGCCGGTCGAGGTGCTCCGCGAACTGAAAAAGAGGCTCCCCCAGGTGCGGCTGTGGAACCTGTATGGCCAGACCGAGATCGCGCCGCTGGCGACCATGCTCGGGCCGGACGACCAGCTGCGCAAGCCCGGCTCGTGCGGGCGCGCGGTGCTGAACGTCGAAACCCGCGTCGTCGACGAGCGGATGCAGGATGTCGGGCCGGGTGACGTCGGCGAGATCGTGCACCGCTCGCCGCACCTGATGCTCGGCTACTTCCGCGACGAAGAGCGCACGCGCGCGGCGTTCGAGGGCGGCTGGTTCCATTCGGGCGACCTCGCGACGATCGACGACGAAGGCTTCATCACCGTGGTCGACCGCAAGAAGGACATGATCAAGACCGGCGGCGAGAACGTCGCGAGCCGCGAGGTCGAGGAAATGATCTACCGCCTGCCGCAGGTGTCCGAAGTCGCGGTGATCGGGCTGCCGGACGAGCGCTGGGTCGAGGCGGTGACGGCCGTGATCGTGGTCAAGGCCGGCGCGTCGCTCGACGCCGAGCAGGTGAAGGCCCATTGCGCGGCCAGCCTGGCGAGCTTCAAGACGCCCAAGCACGTGCTGTTCGCGCAGGCGCTGCCGAAGAACCCGAGCGGCAAGCTGCTCAAGCGCGAGCTGCGACGGACCTACGCCCAGTCCGTCTGATCGCCGGCGGTCGTTTTGCTATTTTATTGATAGCTAACTGTGAAGAAAACACTAGCGCTTGAGGCCTATTTCACTCAAAAATCAAGGTGATCCAGGCTGCGGGGCGCGCTTCGGTCGCATGCCGGCATCGGCCCGGCGCTCGCCCCGCCGGGCCGGTTTGACTTTTTCCAGCCACTGCGATCAGATAGCGGCGGCTGCGCGGCTCGTCAGGGAGTGAAACATGAGGTACCGCCACGGCTCCTTCGTCTGGTTGGAGCATCTGTCGCACGACGGGGCCAGAGCCCAGCGCTTCTACGAAGCGCTGTTCGACTGGCGCACCGATACCATGGCGATCGCCGACAACCCGCCGTTGCCGCTGATCCGCAGCAACGGCCACTGCTTCGGCGCGTATCGCGAGGTGGCGAGCGAAGTGCCGGTGCAATGGATGCCCTATCTTTCGGTCGCCGACGTGGACGCGAGCTTTCACGATGCGCTGGT
>JAFECV010000647.1 GCA_018241985.1 Pseudomonadota bacterium
GAAGGTCGATTTTTCGTTGACGACGCGGGCCGGCGTCCCGTTGTCGGCCTCGCGCTCGATGTGGAACACGATCGGGTGCGAGCGCCCGGCGAGCGCCGGCGCCGCGTCGGGCGGCAGTTGCACGCGCACCGCGAGCGAGCGCGTCTGCGCGGGTTCCACCTCGATCTCGGGCGTCGAAGCGATCGCCAGGCCCGGCAGGCCGTCGACGCCGATGCGGTAGCGCTGCATGGATTCGGCGCTGCTCATGATCTGCAGGCGGTAGACGTTCTCGATGCGGCCGTAGTCGGCGATGCGCGCCAGGCTGTTGCGGTCGCGGATCACGTCGACCCGGAACGGGCTGCGCAGCAGCACGCTGGCGACGAACACGCCGGCGATGGCGAGCAGGATGCCGCCGTAGATCAGCACGCGCGGCCGCAGCACGTGGCGCAGGATCTGGCCGCGCCCCCAGCCCCGCTCCATCGCGTTCTCGGTCGAGTAGCGAATCAGGCCGCGCGCGTAGCCCATCTTGTCCATCACGCCGTCGCAGACGTCGATGCAGGCCGTGCAGCCTATGCATTCGTACTGCAGCCCGTCGCGGATGTCGATGCCGGTCGGGCACACCTGCACGCACAGCGTGCAGTCGATGCAGTCGCCCTTGCCGAGCTGGGCCGGATCGGCCTTGCGCGGCCGCGAGCCGCGCGGTTCGCCGCGACTGGCGTCGTAGGTGACGATCAGCGTATCCCGGTCGAACATCGCGCTCTGGAAGCGCGCATACGGGCACATGTACTTGCACACCTGCTCGCGCATGTAGCCCGCGTTGCCGTAGGTCGCGAAGCCGTAGAACAGCACCCAGAACGTCTCCCACGGTCCGAGGCCCAGCGTTGCGACTTCGTGCGCGAGCATGCGGATCGGCGTGAAGTAGCCGACGAAGGTGAAGCCGGTCCACAAGCCGATTCCGATCCAGGCTGCCTGCTTCGCGCTCTTGCGTGCGAGCTTGTGCCAACTCCACGGCGCGGCATCGAGGCGCATGCGGGCGATGCGGTCGCCTTCGATGTGGCGCTCGACCCACATGAAGATTTCGGTGTAGACGGTCTGCGGGCAGGCGTAGCCGCACCAGAGCCGGCCCGCGACCGCGGTGAACAGGAACAGCCCGAGCGCGCTGAGCACGAGCAGCGCCGTCAGGTAGATGAAGTCCTGCGGATACAGCACCAGCCCGAAGATGTAGAAGCGCCGCGACGCGAGGTCGAACAGCATCGCCTGCCGGCCGTTCCAGCTCAGCCACGGCAGGCCGTAGAACACCGCCTGCGTGAGCCACACCAGCCCCCAGCGCCAGCCGGCGAACCAGCCGTGCACCGAGCGCGGATAGATGCGTTTCTGCTTCTCGTACAGCGAGACGACCTGCCCGGCCGCGTCGTCGTCGGCGGCTCCGGCGGCTGTAGCTGGAATGGGCTGGATCGGTATGACGGTCGGTTTGCTGCTCACGGCGCAGGTCGCGGCTGCGCCGCGCTCATCTTCGGCTCAGAGCTTGTGAAGTAAACGGTTCGCGTTGACCGGCGAGCCGGCTGCTGCGA
>JAFECV010000648.1 GCA_018241985.1 Pseudomonadota bacterium
GACCACCTCGCGGTTGTGCGGCTGCTCGAAGAAGGTGCGGATGCTGCTCGCGACGACCGGGCCGACGTCGTTCACCGCCAGCAGCGCCTCTTCGCTCGCGTCCATGATCGCGTCGAGACCGCCGAAGTGGCGTGCCAGATCCTTCGCGGTGGCCTCGCCGACATGGCGAATGCCCAAGCCGTACACGAACCGCGGCAGCGTGGTCTGCTTCGACCTTTGTAGCGCGTCGAGCAGGTTCTGCGCCGACTTCTCGGCCATCCGGTCCAGCGCGGCGAGGCTGGCGAGGCCGAGCCGGTACAGGTCGGGGAGCGTCTTCACGACGCCGCCGTCGACGAGCTGATCGACCAGTTTCTCGCCCAGGCCTTCGATGTCCTGCGCGCGGCGCTGCGCGAAATGCAGGATCGCCTGCTTGCGCTGCGCGCTGCAGAACAGGCCGCCGGTGCAGCGCCAGTCGGCCTCGCCCTCCTCGCGCACCGCGGCCGATCCGCAGACCGGGCAGCTGTGCGGCATCGCGAACGGCTGCGCGCCTTCTACACGCCGCTCCGGCAGCACCGCGACCACCTCCGGGATCACGTCGCCGGCGCGGCGCACGATCACCGTGTCGCCGACCCGCACGTCCTTGCGGTGCGCCTCGTCCTCGTTGTGCAGCGTCGCGTTCGTCACCGTGACGCCGCCGACGAACACCGGCGTGAGCTTGGCCACCGGCGTGAGCTTGCCGGTGCGGCCGACCTGCACCTCGATCGCCTGCACCGTGGTCAGCTGCTCCTGCGGCGGGAACTTGTGCGCGACCGCCCAGCGCGGCTCGCGCGTGACGAAGCCGAGCCGCCGCTGCAACGCGAAGCTGTTCACCTTGTAGACCACGCCGTCGATGTCGAACGGGAGCTGGTCGCGCCCAGCTTCGACCGCGTCATGGAACGCTACCAATTCAGTAGCACCCTGTGCAAGCCGTGCCTGCGCTTCCACCGGGAAACCCCAAGATTTCAGCGATTGCAGGCATTCGAAATGGGTCGCCCAATCCGGCCCGCCCTGCTGCGGCGGCGTGACCTCGCCGAGGCCATACGCGAAGAACGACAGCGGCCGCCGGGCCGCGACCTTGGGGTCGAGCTGGCGCACCGCGCCGGCGGCGGCGTTGCGCGGGTTGACGAAGGTCTTCTCGCCCTTCTCGCGCTGCTGCTCGTTCATCGCCTCGAAGTCTGCGCGGCGCAGGTAGACCTCGCCGCGCACTTCGAGCACCGGCGGCGCGGCGCCCTGCAGCCGCAGCGGGATCTGGCCGATGGTGCGGATGTTCTGCGTCACGTCCTCGCCGACCTCGCCGTCGCCGCGGGTCGACGCCTGCACCAGCACCCCGTCCACGTAGCGCAGGTTCATCGCGAGGCCGTCGAACTTCAGCTCGGCGACGTATTCGACCGGCGGATCGTCGGGCCCGAGTTCGAGCTCGCGGCGCACCCGCGCGTCGAACGCGAGCGCGCCCGAGGCTTCGGTGTCGGTCTCGGTGCGCAGGCTCAGCATCGCGACCGCATGGCGCACCGTTGCGAACCCCTGCAGCG
>JAFECV010000649.1 GCA_018241985.1 Pseudomonadota bacterium
CAGTGGCGGGTATGAGTTACATGACGATCGAAGACGCGATCGGCAGGACGCCGCTGGTCGCGCTGCAGCGTTTGAACCATGCCGAAAATTCCGCGCGCGGCAACGTGGTGCTGGCCAAGCTCGAGGGCAACAACCCGGCGGGCTCGGTGAAGGACCGGCCGGCGCTGTCGATGATCCGGCGCGCCGAGGAGCGCGGCGAGATCAAGCCCGGCGACACGCTGATCGAGGCGACCTCGGGCAACACCGGCATCGCGCTCGCGATGGCGGCCGCGGTGCGCGGCTACCGCATGGTGCTGATCATGCCGGAGGACCTGTCGGTCGAGCGGGCGCAGACCATGAAGGCGTTCGGCGCCGAGCTCATCCTCACGCCCAAGAGCGCCGGCATCGAATACTCGCGGGATCTCGCCGAGAACATGCAGAAGGCCGGCAAGGGCCGCGTGCTGGACCAGTTCGCGAACCCCGACAACCCGCGCATCCACTACGAGACCACCGGCCCCGAGATCTGGGCCGACACCGAAGGCCGCGTGACGCATTTCGTCAGCGCGATGGGCACGACCGGCACGATCACCGGCGTGTCGCGGTTTCTCAAGGAGAAGAACGGCGCGGTCAAGGTGGTCGGCGCGCAGCCGTCCGAAGGCTCGCGCATTCCCGGCATCCGCAAGTGGCCGCAGGAGTACCTGCCGAAGATCTACGACGCGAGCTTCGTCGACGAGCTGGTCTACGTGAGCCAGGACGAGGCCGAGGAGATGGCCCGGCGCCTCGCGCGCGAGGAGGGCGTCTTCGCCGGCATCTCGTCCGGCGGTGCCTGCTGGGTCGCGCAGGAGATCGCCAAGCGCGTCGAGAACGCGACCATCGTGTTCGTCGTCTGCGACCGCGGCGACCGGTATCTTTCGACCGGCGTGTTCCCGGCCTGAACCCACTGCCGCGGCGCACGGCCGCCTCGTGACGATGCCTGACCACGAATACCGCTTCTGCCCGAACTGCGCGGCACCGCTGCAGCTGCTCACCCAGGCTGAGGACGGCGGCGACAAGCAGCGGCTGCGCTGCGCCGCCTGCGGCTGGACGCACTGGAACAACCCGACGCCGGTGCTGGCCGCGGTGATCGAATACGGCGGTCGCGTGCTGCTCGCGCGCAACGCCGCCTGGGCCGGCAAGATGTACGCGCTGATCACCGGATTCATGGAGGCCGGCGAGACGCCGGAGTCCGGCATCGCGCGCGAGATCAAGGAAGAAACCAACCTTGAAGCGCGCGCGCTCGACCTGATCGGCGTCTACGACTTCCAGCGCATGAACCAGGTGATCATCGCCTACCACGCGCTGGCCGAAGGCGAGGTGCGGCTGTCGCCCGAGCTGGCGGACTACCGGCTGTACCTGCCCGCCGACGTGCGTTGCTGGCCGGCCGGCACCGGCTACGCGCTGGCCGACTGGCTGCGCTCGCGCGGCCACGAGCCGCAGTTTCTCGACTGGGCAAAGCGCTGAGACGCGATCGCGGGCGCGGCCCCAATCCGCGCCGCAAACCGGTTGCGCGTTCGGGCGGTCCTTGACCA
>JAFECV010000064.1 GCA_018241985.1 Pseudomonadota bacterium
CATGGCCGACATGCACAAGATCGTGCGCGATGAGGAATTCCTCGTCGAGGCGAACGACATGGGCGCGGTGCACAACCTGACGGGCAAGCGTCCCTTCGTCGCCGGACCGCAGCTCAACGTCTTCAACGCCGACACGCTGGCCTGGATCGCCGGCCTGGGCGCCAGCCGCTGGGTCATGCCGCTGGAGATGCGCCAGTCCGATCTGGCCGTGCTGCAGCAGTCCCGGCCCGCTGGGCTGGAGACCGAGGTCTTTGCCTACGGCCGCATGCCGCTGGCGTTCTCGGCGCGGTGCTTCACGGCACGGCACTACAACCTGCCGAAGGACGACTGTGGCTTCCGCTGCATCGAGCATCCCGACGGCCAGCTGCTGAAAACGCGCGAGGGCGAGGCCTTCCTGGTGCTCAACGGCATCCAGACCCAGTCGGCGCGCGTGCACAACCTGATCGGCGACATCCCCGCGTTGCGTGCGCTGGGGGTCGACGTCCTGCGCCTGAGCCCGCAGTCCCGGCACATGGCGGAGGTCATCGCTGCGTTCGACGCCGCGCGAAAGTCCGACCCGGCCGACCCGCCCGACTCCGGCGCGCTCGATCGCATGCGAGCGCTGATGCCCGAGGCGCCCTGCAACGGCTACTGGCATGGCAAGCCCGGGCTCGAGCTGATCGAGCCCGCGCTCACCTGAATTGCCGATGGAGGATGAGCCCATCGTGGTCGCCACCCCGCCGACCCCTTTCGTTCTGCCGCCGCCCGTGGGTGCGGTGCTCGCGCGCCTGCCGGCCTACCCGGGCTCGGTGCTGCTGGTGACGGCCATCAACCTGGCGCTGGCGCGCCATCTGCCGCAGGACGTGAAAGACATCCTGCAGGGCAAGCGGCTGGCCATTCGCGTGCGCGATGCGCGCCTGGCGTTCGATTTCAGCTGGACCGGCCAGCGCTTCGTCCCCGCTCGTCCGCATGCGCAGCCCGACCTGGCGATCAGCGCGAACGCGCAGGACTTCCTGCTGCTGGCGCAGCGCCGCCAGGACCCGGACACGCTGTTTTTCAACCGCCGCCTGGTGATGGAGGGCGACACCGAACTGGGCCTGGTCGTGAAGAACGCGCTGGACGCGCTGGAGCTGCCGGTGCTCGACCCGCGCCACTGGAGCCCGCGCGCGGTGCTCGAGCGCAGCGCGCCGCAGCTGGCGCGTCGGCTGGCGTCGCTGTCTTCGCGTTTCGGAGGCCGCTCGTGAGCGGTGCGGCGCGCGGGGAGCCCGCATGAACGCGGCGCGGCGCCGCGTCATCGTCGGCATCTCGGGCGCGAGCGGCGCCCGCTACGGCGTGCGCCTGCTGGAGACGCTGCGCGATCGAGCCGACGTGGAGACGCATCTGGTGGTGTCCGACGCGGGCTGGCGCAACCTGCGCCACGAACTGGACATCGATCGCCCGGCCGTGCAGGCCCTGGCCGACGTCGTGCACGATGTGCGCAACGTGGGCGCCAGCATCGCCAGCGGCTCGTTCGCCGCGCACGGCATGGTGGTGGCGCCGTGCTCCATGCGCACGCTCGCGGCGATCGCGCATGGCCTGGCCGACAACCTGCTCACCCGCGCCGCCGACGTGACGCTGAAGGAACGCCGCCGCCTGGTGCTGATGGCGCGCGAATCGCCGCTGCACCTGGTGCACCTGCGCAACATGGTCACGGTGACGGAGATGGGCGCCATCGTCTGTCCGCCGGTGCCCGCGTTCTACGCGCGCCCGCGCACGGTGGAAGCGATCGTCGACCACAGCGTGGCGCGGGTGCTGGACGCGCTGGGGATCGAGCAAGACCTCGCGCCGCGCTGGCAGGGACTGCCCGATTACTCCTGAATTGATAGCTGCATGTGCGCGTCCCGTATGCGCTTCAGGCTGATTTGATTAAGAAAATGCCGGACCGCGACCTGCGCGACTTCATGGCGCGGCTCGAGGCGGCCGGCGAGCTGCGCCGCATTGCCGAGCCCGTCTCGCCGTATCTGGAGATGACCGCGCTCGGCGACCGCGTGCTGCGCGCCGGCGGCCCGGCGCTGCTGTTCGAAAACCCCACCGGCTACCGCATGCCGGTGCTGACCAATCTGTTCGGCACGCCCGGCCGCGTGGCGCAAGCGCTCGGCGTGGCCCATCTCTCCGAGATCCGCGCGTTCGGCGATGTGCTGGCAAAGCTCAAGGAGCCCGAGCCCCCGCGCGGCATGAAAGACCTGTGGGAGCGGCGCGACCTGGTCAAGGGCCTGTGGAGCATGGTGCCGGCCACCGTGCGCCGCGCGCCCTGCCAGCAGATCGTGCAGGAGGGCAGCGAGGTCGACCTGACCCGCCTGCCGATCCAGCATTGCTGGCCCGGCGACGTGGCGCCGCTCGTCACCTGGGGCCTGACCATCACGCGCGGGCCGCGCAAGGCGCGGCAGAACCTCGGCATCTACCGGCAGCAGCTGCTCTCGAAGAACGAACTCATCATGCGCTGGCTCGCGCATCGCGGCGGCGCGCTGGATTTTGCCGATCACTGCGCGCGGAACCCCGGCCGGCCGTACCCGGTGGCGGTGGCGATCGGCGCCGACCCGGCGACGATTCTGGGCGCGGTCGTCCCCGTGCCCGACAGCCTGTCCGAGTACCAGTTCGCCGGGCTGCTGCGCGGGCAGCGCACCGAGGTCGCGCCGGCCGTCGGCGTGCCGCTGTCGGTGCCGGCGCATGCGGAGATCGTGCTCGAAGGCCATATCCACCCGGACGCGAACCACCCCAGCGGCTGGCGCCACGCGCTGGAAGGGCCTTACGGCGACCACACGGGCTACTACGGCGAGTGCGCCGAGTTCCCCGTGTTCACCGTCGAGCGCATCACGCAGCGCGAGGGCGCGCTCTACCACAGCACCTATACGGCCAAGCCGCCGGACGAGCCCGCGATGCTGGGCCTGGCCCTGAACGAGCTGTTCGTGCCGCTGCTGCAGCGCGCGTTCCCTGAAGTTCTGGACTTCTACCTGCCGCCCGAGGCCTGCAGTTATCGGCTAGCGGTGGTCAGCATCCGCAAGGCCTACGCGGGCCACGCGCGGCAGGTGATGATGGGCGTGTGGAGCCATCTGCGGCAGTTCCTCTACACCAAGTTCATCGTGGTGGTGGACGACGACATCGACGCGCGCGATTGGAATGAAGTCATCTGGGCCATGACCACGCGCATGGACCCGGCGCGCGACACGCTGCTGATCGAGAACACGCCGATCGACACCCTGGACTTCGCGTCGCCCGTGGCCGGCCTGGGCAGCAAGATGGGACTGGACGCGACCAACAAGTGGCCGGGCGAAACCCTGCGCGAATGGGGAAGGCCGATGGCGATGGACGCGAAGGTCAGCGCGCGCATGAACGCGCTGAGCGATGTGCTCGGGCTGTAGCGCCGGGGCCGTAACCCGCTGATCCCCGCGAACGGCGCGCGGCCCGTGGCGTCGTGCGGCGATTAAAGTCCCGGCATGACTGATACCGCAAGAGCCGCGCTACGCCGGCGCGAACCCCAATGCTGGCTGAACACTGCGCGCACCGGCGTGCCCGGTCCTGGCGCGCGGCCCGACGGCGTCGCCTCGGCCGAGGCGCGCTGGCAGCGGTTCGCGCCGCTGCTCGCCGAACGGTTCCCCGAGCTGCGCGAGAGCGCCGGCCGCATCGAGTCGCCGCTGATCGAGTCAACCGCGCTGGCCGAGGCGCTGGGCGCGCCGGGCCGCTTGTTCGTCAAGGCCGACCATGCACTGCCCATCGCCGGCTCGATCAAGGCGCGCGGCGCTATCCACGAGGTGCTCGAGGCCGTCGAGGCTATCGCATCGCGCGCGGGGTTTTTCGGGCCGGATGACGATCCGCGGCGGCTGCTGGAGCCGGCGGTGCAGCGGCGCCTGGCCGCGTACCGCGTCAGCGTAGGCTCCACCGGCAACCTGGGGCTCGGCGTCGGCATCGGCGCAGCTGCTTTAGGGCTGCGCGCCGAGGTGCACATGTCGGCCGAGGCGAAGGCGTGGAAGAAGGCGCTGCTGCGCGGGCGCGGCGCGGTCGTCGTCGAACACGCCGGCGACTACAGCGAGGCGGTCGCGGCCGGGCGCGCCGCCGCGGCGCTCGATCCGAACACGCATTTCGTCGACGACGAACATTCGCTCTCGCTGTTCAACGGCTATGCCACCGCGGCGGCGCGGCTGCATCGGCAGCTCGACGCCGCGGGGGTCCGCGTCGACGCCGCGCATCCGCTGATCGTGTACCTGCCCTGCGGCGTCGGCGGGGCGCCGGGCGGCATCAGCTACGGGCTGCACCTCGCGTTCGGCGCTGCCGCCCATGCGTTCTTCGCGGAGCCGGTGGGCTCGCCGGCGTTTCTGGCGCGGCTGCTGCACCCCGATCGGCCCGGGCTGTCGGTCTACGACCTGGGCCTGGACAACGCGACCGAGGCGGACGGGCTGGCCGTGCCGCGCGCATCGGAACTGGCGTACCGCGTGGTCGCGCCGCTGCTCGCGGGCGCGTTCACCGTGACCGACGACCAGCTGCTGCGCGACTTCGCTCTCGCGCACCGGGTCGGTGGGCTGCGCATCGAGCCGTCGGCCGCGGCCGGCTTCTCCGGCCCGCGCTGGCTCGGCAGCGCGGCGGGCCGTGCCTGGATGCGTCGTTCGGGCTTCGCGCCCCATGACGTCACCCAGGTCGTCTGGACCACCGGCGGCCTGCTGCTGCCGCAGCACGAACTCGACGCGCTGCTTGCTCGCGCGCGTGCCGGCTACGGTTTTGCCTTCAAACGCATAACCGCGTTGGGGCGCCTTGGCCAGTGCGTCAAGCACTGCTCGTAGGCGCCCCGCCTTGTTCTGCGCTCGAATGCAAAACCGTATAAAAGCCGCAAGACCTCATTCGTGCGCGTGCGGGGCCGGGCCTTTGGGCCGGGCCGCTGCCGCGTGGCAGGCGCAGGCTTCGCCGTGCGCGGCGGCGATCAGCTCGTGCAGGATGCCGCACTCGGCGGTCGGATGGCCCGCGTTGCAGCTCGAGCGCAGCGCGGCAAGCTGCCTCTCCAGCGCATGCATCGACTGCAGCCTTGCGCGCACCCGCGCGAGCTGATCGTCGATCAGGTGGTCGATGCCGCTGCAGTCGCTCGCCGGGTGCGCGATGAAGTCGAGCAGGCGCTTGACTTCCGCGAGCGGCATGTCGAGCGCGCGGCAGTGCCGCACGAAAGCGAGGCGTTCCAGGTGCGTGGGCCCGTAGTCGCGGTAGCCGTTGGCCGTGCGCGCCGGCGCCGGGAGCAGGCCGGCCTTTTCGTAATAGCGGATGGTCTCGATGTCGACGCCGGTGGCCCGGCCGAGTTCGGCGATGCGCATGTCCGTTCCTTCATTACCGCCTTCAAATGGTAGGCGCTTGACCCTGGAGTGGCTACAGGGTCTTGAATAAGTCCTGAAGCAGGGAATGGAATCGATCGTGAAGCAATCGGTGTACCTGATCACCAACATGGACTGCCCGACCGAGGAGGCGCTGATCCGCAAGCGCCTCGCCAGGGTGCCGGGCGTCGAGCGGCTGGCGTTCGACCTGTTCGCGCGCCGGCTCACGGTGAATCACACGCTGGGCGACGAGCAGCCCATCGTCGGCGCGCTGCGCGAAATCGGCATGGATCCCGCGCCGGCACGAGGGCCGGGCGCAGCAGGGCACGCGCAGGGCCACGACCACGACCACGACCACGCCGACGGCGAGCACGGGGTCGCGCGGCGCACCTGGGTGCTGATGACGGTGGCGGGCCTGGCCGCCTTGGGTTCCGAGGCGCTGGCCTGGAGCGGCGCGTCCGAGCGCTCGCCGGCGGTGATCGCGCTCGCCGTGCTGGCGATGCTGGCTGCGGGCCTGCCCACGCTGCGCAAGGGCTGGATCGCGCTGCGCAGCTTCACGCTCAACATCAACTTCCTGATGAGCGTCGCGGTGCTCGGCGCGGCCGCGATCGGGCAATGGCCCGAGGCCGCGATGGTGCTGGTCCTGTTCTCGCTGGCCGAGCTGATCGAGAGCCTGTCGCTGCAGCGCGCCGGCGATGCGATCCGCAGCCTGCTCGCGCTCGCGCCGCAGACGGCGACGGTCCGCCTGCCCGGCGGCGAGTGGCGCGAGATCGACGCCGCCGAAGTCCAGCCGGGACAGACCGTCCGGGTGCGCCCCGGCGAACGCATCGCGCTCGACGGCGTGGTCGTCTCGGGTGCGAGCTCGGTGAACCAGGCGCCGATCACCGGCGAGAGCCTGCCGGTGGACAAGGGCGCGGGCGACGCGGTGTTCGCGGGCACGGTCAACGAGCGCGGCAGCTTCGAATTCCGCGTCACCGCCGGCGCGACCGACACGACGCTGGCGCACATCATCCGTTCGGTGCACGAGGCCCAGAGCCGGCGCGCGCCGGTGCAGCGCTTCGTCGACCGGTTCGCGCGCCGCTACACCCCGGCGGTGGTCGCGGTCGCGGCGCTGGTCGCGGTGCTGCCGCCGCTGCTGCTCGCGGTGCCGTTCGCGGCTTCGCTGTACAAGGCGCTGGTGCTGCTGGTGATTGCCTGCCCCTGTGCGCTGGTGATCTCGACGCCGGTCACGATCGTCAGCGCGCTCGCGGCGGCGGCGCGCGGCGGGATCCTGATCAAGGGCGGCGTGCACCTGGAAAACGGCCGCCTGCTGAAGGCCGTCGCGATCGACAAGACCGGCACGCTGACACACGGCCGGCCGGTGCTGACCGACGTGGTCGCGCTCGCGGGCCGGCCGCAGGGCGAACTGCTGCAGATCGCGGCCAGCATCGACGTGCACTCCGAGCACCCGGTGGCGGCGGCGATCGTCGCCGGCTGGCAGGACGGTGCGGATCGGCCGCTCTGCGCAGCGAGCTCGTTCGAGGCGCTGGCCGGCCGGGGGGCGAAGGCCGTGCTGGGCGGCCGCCCGTACCACCTCGGCAACCACAGGCTGATCGAGGAGCTCGGTCTTTGCAGTCGCGAGATCGAAGCGGTGCTCGAGGGCCTGGAACGACAGGGGAAGACCGCGGTCGTGCTGGCATGTGGGCAGGAGCCGCTGGCCGTGTTCGGCATCGCCGACACGCTGCGCGGCCATGGCTTTGATGCGGTGCGCGCCCTGCGCGCGCGGGGCGTGCACGTGGCGATGCTGACCGGCGACAACGAGGTCACCGCGCGCGCGATCGCAACCCAGGTCGGCATCGCCGAGGTGCGGGCCAACCTGCTGCCGCAGGACAAGCTCGCCGCGATCGACGCGCTGCGCGAGCGTCACGGCGCCGTCGCGATGGTCGGCGACGGCATCAACGACGCGCCGGCGCTGGCGCGGGCGACGATCGGCTTCGCGATGGGCGCGGCCGGCACCGACGCCGCGATCGAGGCCGCCGACGTCGCGCTGATGGACGACGACCTGCGCAAGCTCCCGCGTTTCATCGACCTGTCGCGCCGCACCTGGCGCGTGCTGTGGCAGAACATCGCGATCGCGCTCGGCATCAAGGCCGTGTTCTTCGCGCTCGCGCTGGCCGGCGCGGCGACGCTGTGGATGGCGGTGTTCGCCGACGTGGGCGCGAGCCTGATCGTCGTCGCGAATGGGTTGCGGCTGCTGGGCGAGCCCGGGCGGCACGGCGACTGAACGCGTGAGCCTGCGCAGCACGCAGCCACGCGCGTTGCGGACGGCGCGGCATTCGCGCCCGCGGCGCCTTGCGTGTACGCTCGCCGATGACTCGCCTTGGCCGTTCGATCCAACACCAGAAAGTCCGCGATCTTGGAACCACGCCGCCGCGGGACCGCAGCAGTCCCCTCGCATTCCCTCCCGAAAACCCGGCCGCCGCGCGCCAAGTCCGGAGCCGGCGACGACACCGCGCCGGCTGACGCACCGCGGCGTCAGCGCCGCATCCAGTCGATCGACGTCGGCATGCGCGTGCTGCAGGCGCTGACCGAACGGCGCCGCCCGCTGCCGCTCAAGGACCTCGCGCAGCTGGCCGGCATGCCGCCGGGCCAGGCGCATCCGTACCTGGTCAGCTTCATGGCGGCGGGCATGGTCAAGCAAAGCCCGCTCACCGGGCACTACGAGCTGGGCCCGGCGGCGCTGCAGATGGGCCTGGCCGCGCTGCAGCAGCTCGACCCGCTGACCGAGGCCAGCCAGGAGGCCGCGCTGCTGTGCGACCAGGCCGACCTGAGCGTGGCGCTTTGCGTCTGGGGCCACCTCGGACCCACGGTGGTGCGGCTGGACGAGCCGCGCTATCCGCTGCACGTGAACCTGCGCGTGGGCACGGTGATGTCGGTGTTCAACACCATCACCGGACGGGTGTTCGCCGCCTACCTGCCCGAGAAGATGGTGCGCTCGGTGCTCGAGGACGAACACCGCCGCGTGGTCGGCGGCAGCTCCGCCGTGTTCGACACCCCCGAGGTGCAGCGGATGCTGGCCGAGATCCGCGCGGCCGGCATGGGGCGCGGCCTGTCGACGCCGCAGCCCGGGGTCAACACCTTGAGCGCGCCGGTGTTCGACGCCCAGGCCAAGATCGCGCTGGTGATCACGGTGTTCGGCCCGCAGGGCTTCTTCGACGCGGAAATCGACGGCCCGGCCGGGCACCTGCTGCGCGAGCACGCCGGCCGGGTCTCGTACCGGCTGGGCTTCAAGCCGGCCGTCGCAAATTTAAACAATGACAAATTAATTGACGAATAACTAATTCCATCGGACAATCACGGCACCCACGAAACGCCGAAGACACTGGAGCCCGCCATGACCGCCAAGAAATTCGCCTCCCAGGCCGACCTCGAAGAGAAGAAGATCAGCTGGGACAAGCTGAGTGACAACGCCTACGCCTACACCGCCGAAGGCGACCCGAACACCGGCGTGATCATCGGCGACGACGGCTGCATGATCATCGACGCCACCGCCACCCCCGTGGCCGCGCAGGGCGTGATCCGGAAGATCCGCGAGATCACCGACAAGCCGATCAAGTACGTGGTGCTGACCCACTACCACGCGGTGCGCGTGCTGGGTGC
>JAFECV010000650.1 GCA_018241985.1 Pseudomonadota bacterium
CGTCTCCAACCCGGTGGGAGAGCTCTCGCTCGACGTGGGGTATGCACCGGTCCTCTTGGCCACGGGCGCCTTCCCGCTCACGAAGATCGTCGCAGGGCCATAGCTGTCAGGTGCCGGCGGATCCCGGCCTTACAGCCGCGGTCACCTTTACCGGATTCTGAGCAATCTGCTGTACATCGGCCGGATCCCGCACAAGGATCAGACCTTCCCGGGCAACCACCCGCCGATCATCGAGATGGACCTTTGGCACGCCGTGCAGGAGCGGCTCAAGGCCAACCGGCAGGGCGACAAGGTCAAGGCGCACGCATCCAATCCGAGCATCTTGGCGGGACTGGTGTTCGATGAACGCGGCGAACGCTTGACGGCGTCGCACGCGAAGAAGAGGGCGAAGAGGTACCGCTACTACATTGGGACCCAAGATCCAAGTGACCAGGATCAAGATGTGGTCCGGATTCCGGCCAACGAGCTCGAGGGCCTGGTCTCGCAGGCTGTGCAGGCATGGCTGAACGATGGGTCGAAGGTGATGCAAGCGATGTCCAGCGGCAGCGCCAGGGAAACACAGGACAGGATCGAGAAAGCCAGGGCTCTGGCCGGCAAGATCAAAGAGTCGCTGAGGCTCCATCTGGCCGGTTGCATTCGGCGCATCACGGTCGGGCCCGATAGGGTCCGGATTGCCCTGAATCCCGCAGCGCTTGGTGTGGCGGAAGGCCTGGGGGCAGCAGACGAAGATCCACCGGTCAATGAGGTGTCGGTGAAGCTCGGTCGCTGCGGCATGGCGGTGCGCTTGATCGTCAACACGACTGAAGCAGGCAGCAGGCGAACGCCGGATGCGACCTTGATCGCGCTGCTGGCCAAGGCGCACGATTGGTTCGGTGAATTGACGTCCGGGCGGATCGAGAGCGTTGCAGCACTGGCCTCGAAGGAGCAGGTCAGTGCGGGCTATGCGACCCGACTGATTCATCTGGCACTGATGGCACCGGACATCGTCGAGCGCATTGTGCGTGGGGAGCACCCACCGCAACTCACGGCGGCGAAGTTGATGCAGTGGATGCCACTGTCGCAGGACTGGTCGGAGCAGAGAAGGATGCTCGGATTCGGCTGAGAAAAGTCAGCACCCTTCCATCAGCAGGGGCGCCTCGGCGCCCTTGATCATTGCGGGTTTCCGCCGCTCGACGTGATGAAGAATTGCAAGAGCCCCACTGCCCGTAAACGCATTTGAGAAAACCAGAGAAATGCGGCGTGATCCGGGCCGAACGAGCCCAAGTCGGCGAACAGAGAAAGAGGCTATCGTCCGCAAGCCCGCGCCGTGCGGGGTTCACCAAAAGGAAAGGCCCTTCAGTGGGAAGGGCCCTGACTCACTGGCGGAAACGGAGGGATTCGAACCCTCGATGAGGCTCAACACCCCATACTCCCTTAGCAGGGGAGCACCTTCGGCCACTCGGTCACGTTTCCGGCCGGGGCATTATCTCATGACTACGCCGATTTTCCGTTGCCGGGCTGGTCCAGATCGAAGGCCTTGTGCAGCGCGCGCACGGCCAGTTCCATGT
>JAFECV010000651.1 GCA_018241985.1 Pseudomonadota bacterium
TTGATCGAAATCCCGTCATTTCGCTCGCAAGCGCCCGAGCTGTCCGCACTCTTTGCTATCGTTTGAATAGCATTTCGATAGCTCTCCAGGTATTTCTGCGCATCCGCCGCGGTGCGCGCGCCCTCGCCCAGCATGTCGTAGCTGAAGCGCAGGTTCGCGTTCTTGTGCCGCGCCGCGCCGGCCTGCTCCAGCGCATCGGCGATGTGCTGCCCGAGCACGAACTGGCGCCCGAGCAACTGCACCGCGCGCAGCGTGGCCGCGACGACGGAGCGCGCGCCGAGCTTGGCCATCAGGCCCGACGGCGCATCGGCCTCGGGCAGCAGCTTCTTCGACATCGCGATCGCGGTGGCCGACAGCCGCGCCAGCGCCTTGTCGCCGGCGCGGTGGAAGTCGGCGTGGCCGAGCTGGTCGGCAGTCAGCGCGATCGCGGTCTCGGCATCGGGCACGCGCAGCAGCGCCTCGGCGAGGCGCATCAGCGCAAGCCCCTCGGCGCTGGAGATCGGGTATTCGCGCAGCAGGCTCTCCATCGCCCAGAACGGCGCCGGATGCCGGCGCACCGCCTGCACCCAGGGCCGCGCGCTGCGGGCCGCGTCGGCCCAGTCGAGGGCGCCGGCGAGCGACGAGAGCCGCTGGGCGACGATCTCGGCCTCGGGCCGGTACGGAAACGGCAGGCGCATCGCGATCTCCTGGTCTTGTCGATATGACTATGATTAACGAGATTTTTGTGAATTTCTGACTGAATTTTTCCGATACGATGAACGAATCAACTACGACGGCCGATTTTTCCGAGCGCCTGGACCGGATCGACCTGAAGATCCTGCGCGTGCTGCAGAACGATGGCCGGATCTCGAACCTGAAGCTCGCGGAGGCGGTCGCGCTCTCGCCCACCGCAGTGCTGGCGCGGGTGCAGCGGCTCACCCGCGAGGGCTTCATCGCCGGCTACCAGGCGCGGCTCGACCCGCACAAGCTCGGCCGCGGCCTGCTGGTGTTCGTCGAGGTGCTGCTCGATCGCACCACGCCGAACGTGTTCGACGCATTCAAGGCGGCAGTGCAGGCGCACGAGGCGATCATGGAATGCCACATGGTGGCCGGCGGGTTCGACTACCTGCTCAAGACCCGGATGGCCGACATGGCCGCGTACCGCGAATTCGCCGGGACCGTGCTCTGGCAACTGCCCGGCGTACGCGAAACCCGCACCTATGCGGTGATGGAGGAAGTCAAGCACGAAACGCGCCTGCCGCTGGGATGAACCACCTCCAGGCTGCGGGCGGCACGTGCTGCGCTACAGTCACACAGGGGCGCGGCGCAAGCGTGCGGAAATACCGCAACGCAACATCTTTTCGCGGCTTTGGTACCAAAACGGCAGCGGCTTGCGTAAAGTGCGAACGTCCCGATACAAGCAACACATGGCGGCGAGCGTTCCAGATCCGGCAATCACTCCACAGGCCTACCTGCAGCCGATCGGGCTGTCGCCGGTGGAAGCGAATGCGGTGCTCGAGGTCGCGGCCCGCAACAACGGCGCGGTGCAATGGCAACGCCCGCC
>JAFECV010000652.1 GCA_018241985.1 Pseudomonadota bacterium
CCGCGTGCCGACCACGGTCATGACTTTGAGCTTGTTCATGGCTCGACTTTCATTGCGATGGTGTCGGGGTTCTGTTGGTCAAATATTTCATTGGCCCACAACATGACCACCATTTCTTCGGTGCCTACGTTGGTGATGTCGTGCGTCCAGCCGGGCACGGTTTCCACCACCGTG
Organism: Pseudomonadota bacterium; assembly: GCA_018241985.1. GTDB lineage: Bacteria > Pseudomonadota > Gammaproteobacteria > Burkholderiales > Burkholderiaceae_C > Rhodoferax_A. The sequence goes on from JAFECV010000652.1 coordinate 175, forward strand.
GGTGCCTCACCCGACGTGAATACCTCACAGGCTTCGTTGGTCACGATATGCCGGAACCCGAAGCGCGCCGAGCCCCTGACGACGAGGAATTTCTCGGTCTTGGTGTGGTGGTAGTGCCCGCCGCGCGTGACGCCGGGATGCGCGGTGAAGAACGAGAACTGGCCGCTGTCGAGGGTCTTGAGCATCTCGACGAACACGCCGCGCGCGTCCCCGTGGCGCGGCAGCGGGTAGGCGAAGCGCGATGGCGGCAGGTAGCTGACATAGGTCGCGTAGAGGGCGCGCACCAGGCCCGTGCCGACGCGCTCCGACACCAGCGTGGTGCGGCAGTTCTTGAACGCCTCGATCTGCGCCGCGAGCTCGCCCAGGCCGATCTCGTAGACGGGTGCGACCGTGCCCCATTGCAGCGCCGGAAGCGCCGCCGGTGCCGGCGTCGCCTCGCCAAGCGCCTGCACGAACGCCGAAAGCACGTCGTCGACGTACACCAGCGATAGGCGCGTGGCTGCATCGTCGATGCGGATCGGCAGGTCGTTCGCGATGTTGTGGCAGAACGTCGCCACCACCGAGTTGTAGTTGGGCCGGCACCACTTGCCGAACACGTTCGGCAGGCGGTAGATCACGGCCGGGTTGCCAGTGCGCGCGCAGAGCCGTTCCACCGCGTGCTCAGCGGCGCGCTTGCTCTGGCCGTAGGGGTTGTCGCGCTCCGCCTGGATCGACGACGCCAGCAGCAGCGGAATGCGCCGCCCGGTCGACTCGATCGCGGCGCACAGCGCCTCCGTCAGATCGGCATTGCCCACGGCGAATTCGGTCGCGTCCTTGGGGCGATTCACACCCGCCAGATGCACCACGGCGTCCGCGGCGGCGACCTTGCCGGCCAAGGCATCCAGCCCGTCAGCGCGGGTGAAGCGCAACACCTCGAACCCTGGCAGTTCTCCGAGCCGAATCACCAGGTTCTTTCCGACAAAGCCATTGGCGCCGGTCACCAGCACGCGCATTTCAGTCCTCCGGTTGCGCAGCCTCGCCGCGGGCGATCGCCTGCATGAAGCGCAGCTTGAGCAACAGCTTTTTCATGCCTTCCAGGTCGAGGCGGGTGGTGTTGTGCGAGTTGTAGTCCTCGCTGACGGAGATTTTCGCCTCGCCCTGCTCCACGAACTTGCCGTAGTTCAGGTCGCGCAGGTCGGGGGGCACGCGGTAGTAGCCGCCCAGGTCCTCGGCGGCCGCCATCTCTTCGCGGCTCAGCAAGGTTTCGTACAGCTTCTCGCCGTGGCGCGTGCCGATCACCTGCACCGGATGGTCCGGCTTGCCCACGACCTCGCAGACGGCGCGCGCCAGCGTCTCGATCGTCGCGGCAGGCGCCTTCTGCACGAAGAT
>JAFECV010000653.1 GCA_018241985.1 Pseudomonadota bacterium
AACGGCACGGCGTTGCGTCCGTCGAACAGCGCGCCGCGCGTCGTGCCGCCGCTGCCCATCATGTCGGCCTCCGCGTCGAGCAGCGCCGCATCCGCGGCCTGCCACGCGACCTGCAGATCCCGGTCGTTGCGCGCGCCGCGCTCGCCCATCATCGCGATCTGCGCGCTGCCGAGTCCGAGCACCGTCACCACCATCAGGATCAGCAGCACGACGAGCAACGAGGCGCCGCGCTGCGCGGCACGCGAGGAGGGCTGTATGTTCGTCATTTCAAAGCCCCTGGTCATTGCGCAGGTGCACGGTGAAGGTGACGACCTGGCGCAGCCGTCCATCGGCGGGCGGCTTGAACACGGTGCCTGCGTCCGAGGTCGACGACAGCGCGGACCCCGAGGCCCCCGTGGTCGAAGCCTTGGCCAGGCCGAGCGGGTACAGCGTCTGGGCAGATTTATCCTGCGCGGAGTTGGGCGGGCCGCGCAACACCATGCCGATGCGCAAACTGCGGACCCGGCGCCAGTTACGGTTGGTCGCCTCCGCGTCGCCGGCCACCGTCATCTGGTCGGCACGCAGGTAGCGTTCGGGCACGCTGTCGGCGCCTGCCGCCGGGTCGGCCGGCGGCGCGGTGTTCGGCGTCACGCCGTCCGTGCCGTACAGGACCTGGAAATTCTCGACGCCCTGGATGATCGGATGCGTCTTGAACTTGCCGGAGGAAGGCAGGTACATGCACATCAGTGACGGTTCGCCGTCGATGCCAACCCCGACGTGGAGGATGCTGACCATCCGGTCGTAGCGATCGGCCGGTGTCGAGTTGGCCGGAAAGCCGGCGCAGTCGATCATGGTTTTGTCGGACACACCAGAGCCGGGGAAGGTCTCGCCCGCCTGGTAGCGCAGGATCAGGATGTCGCTGCCATAGCCGACCACCGACGCGCTGCGCGCGGTCGCCTTGTTCAGCGGGTCGGTGGCGCTCAGCAGCGCGTTGTTGAATCCGGTGATGTTCGGGTCCGGGTCGGTCGAAAGGGCTGCCGTGGCTGGCCCGGCCGGTGTCGTCGCATAGGGCAGGTCCTTGTAGCCGGTTTGCACCGCCAGGCGCTGGATCAGGTCGGAGGCAAAGCGTCCGTTGTCGCGCAGTTGCGAAGCCGCGTCGACCGCGGCAAAGCCGCCGCGCGCGACCACCAATGCCGTCGCGGCGGCGAGCGCGACCAAGAGGCTGAGCGCGAGCGCGACCAGCAGCTCGATCAGCGTCAGGCCGGTCTGGCGCGGCGTACGGGACCGATGACGAAGGGGCGGCGCCATCAGCTGCCTCCTGGCGCTACGGGGAACACGATAGACGGCACGGCCGCGCGCTCCAGCGCCGCATCGCCGGAGAGGGAACGATCGGTCGAACGGCGCGTCCAGCCGATCTTGATCACGACCATGTCGCCGGCGTCGTCGCAACTCCAGCGCGGCAGGCCGCTCGCGTCGTACGGTGCACCGTCGAAGCAGATGTCCACCCGCGCGCCCGGCAACTGTGCGTCGGCACGCGACAGCCATTCGGTCATCTGCGCG
>JAFECV010000654.1 GCA_018241985.1 Pseudomonadota bacterium
GGGCCGGCAGGCGTCGCCTCGCGCAGCGCGGATAATCGGGCGGTTTTCAATCATCCGATCTACCCGATCCACATTCGAAGGAACCGCACCATGGCCAGAAAAATCCGAACCGAAGCCGACGCCCGCGCCACGCCGCGCCCGACACCCGCGCAGGGCTTTACCTTCGCCGTCGCGCGCGGACAAAAGCGCAGCCTCGAGCGCGGCACCGCGACGAATCACAAGAAGAACCCCGGCAAGCGTCCGAAGTCCGGCGGCTGACCGAGGGTACGGCGGCACGCCGGGATTTTGATCAAAATCAGGCGCAAGCCATTGCCCTGCAATCGCTCTTTGCTATCGCATTCGTAGCGGAAGCAGTTCGGCGCGGCGCTACATGCTGCGCCGGTACTGCCCGCCGACCTCGAACAGCGCGTTCGTGATCTGGCCCAGCGAGCAGCAGCGCACCGCGTCCATCAGCACCTCGAACACGTTGCGGTTCTCGATCACCGCGAGCTGAAGCCGGCGCAGCTGCGCGGGCGCATCGGCCTCGTGGCGGCGGTGGAATTCGGCCAGCCTCTTGAGCTGGCTCTGCTTTTCCTCAGATGTAGAGCGCGCCAGTTCGAGCTTGTCCGCGACCGCGTCGCCGTGCGGGTTGCGGAAGGTGTTCACGCCGACGATCGGCAGCTCGCCGGTGTGCTTGAGCATCTCGTAGTGCAGGCTCTCGTCCTGGATGCGCCCGCGCTGGTAGCCGGTCTCCATCGCGCCGAGCACGCCGCCGCGCTCGGCGATGCGCTCGAATTCGGCCAGCACCGCTTCCTCCACCAGCTCGGTCAGCTCCTCGATGATGAACGCGCCCTGGTTCGGGTTCTCGTTCTTCGCGAGGCCCCATTCGCGGTTGATGATGAGCTGGATCGCCATCGCGCGGCGCACCGAGTCCTCGGTCGGCGTGGTGATCGCCTCGTCGAACGCGTTCGTGTGCAGGCTGTTGCAGTTGTCGTAGATCGCGATCAGCGCCTGCAGCGTGGTGCGGATGTCGTTGAACTGGATCTCCTGCGCGTGCAGGCTGCGGCCTGAGTCTGGATGTGGTACTTGAGCTTCTGGGAGCGTTCGTTGGCGCCGTAGCGCTCCTTCATCGCGACCGCCCAGATGCGACGCGCGACGCGCCCCATCACCGTGTACTCCGGGTCCATGCCGTTCGAGAAGAAGAACGACAGGTTCGGCGCGAAGTCGTCGATGTGCATGCCGCGCGCCAGGTACGCCTCGACGAAGGTGAAGCCGTTCGACAGCGTGAACGCGAGCTGGCTGATCGGGTTCGCGCCGGCCTCGGCGATGTGGTAGCCGCTGATCGACACCGAGTAGAAGTTGCGCACGTTGTGGTGCACGAAGTACTCGGCGATGTCGCCCATCACCTTCAGGCTGAACTCGGTCGAGAAGATGCAGGTGTTCTGGCCCTGGTCTTCCTTCAGGATGTCGGCCTGCACGGTGCCGCGCACGTTGGCCAGCACCCATTCGCGGATCTTGGCGGCCTCGGTGTCGGTGGGCTCGCGGCCGTTGTCCTGC
>JAFECV010000655.1 GCA_018241985.1 Pseudomonadota bacterium
CCGTGCACCACGTTCAGCACGCCGGGCGGAATGCCGGCTTCCAGCGCCAGCTCGCCCAGGCGCGCGGCGGACAGCGGCGAGAGCTCGCTCATCTTCAGCACCGCGGTGTTGCCGAACGCGAGGCAGGGCGCGACCTTCCACGTCGCCGTCATGAACGGCACGTTCCACGGGCTGATCAGCGCGCACACGCCGACCGGGTGGAACAGCGTGTAGTTCAGGTGCGTAGGCGTCGGGTAGGTGTGGCCGTCCACGCGCGTGCACATCTCGGCGAAATAGTAGAAGTTATCGGCCGCGCGCGGCACCAGCTGCTTGCCGGTCTGCGCGATCACCTGGCCGCAGTCGTCGGTCTCGATCCGCGCGATCTCGGCCACGTTTTGCGCGATCAGGTCGCCGAGCTTGCGGATGAGCTTGGCGCGTTCGGCTGCGGCCAGGCCGGCCCACTTCGGGAACACCTCTTTTGCCGCGGCGACGGCGGCGTTGACTTCGACCTCGCCGCCATCCGCGACCTCAGCCAGCACCTCTTGCGTGGCCGGGTTGATGGTCTCGAAACAGTCGCGGCCGGCGACCGGTTGGCCGTTGATCAGATGTTCAATTTTCATAGCAGCATGTGAAGGTGGGACGCTGGCTGCAGGCCTAAAACGCTCAAAAATCAGGCGCGGAGGGCGATCGTGTTCATCAGCGCGCCGACGCCCTCGATCTCGGTCACGACCACGTCGCCGGGCTGGCAATCGACCACGCCGTCGGGCGTGCCGGTCAGGATCAGGTCGCCGGGCGCGAGCGTCATGAAGCTCGTGAAGTATTCGATCAGCCACGGCACGCCGAAGATCATGTCGCGTGTGTTGCCCGACTGCGTGAGCTGGCCGTTCACCGTGGTCTTCAGGTCGCGCGCCATCGCTCCGCCCGGCAGCGCGTGCACGTCGGCGGCGTCGACCAGCCAGGGACCGATCGGCGTGCAGGTGTCGCGGTTCTTCACGCGCAGGTTCGGGCGGTACCAGTTCTCCAGGTAGTCGCGGATCGCGTAGTCGTTCGCGACCGTGTAGCCGGCGACGAAGTCGTACGCGTCGCCCTGCCGCACGTTCTTGGCGGTGCGGCCGATCACCACCGCGAGCTCGCATTCGTAGTGCATGTTCGTGACATCGGCCGGGCGTTCGGTGAAGCGACGGTGGCCGGTCAGCGTGCTCTCGCCCTTGACGAACGCGAGCGGTTCATCCGGCGCCTTGAACGCGAGCTCCTTCGCATGGTCCGCGTAATTGAGGCCGAGCGCGAGGATGGTGCGCGGCCGCTGCGTGGGCACCAAAGGCGGCAGCCAGGCCACGGCGTCCTGTTCGACTAATCGGCCGTCGCCGAGCAGCAGCCGGCCGTCCTGCTCGGTCGCAGTGTGCAGTTGGCCGTCCAGCATCACGCGCGCATGCTTCATCGCGCCGCCTCCACCGCTTCGCGCGCGTCCGGCGTGTCGACCAGTGTGTTGCAGAGCGGCGCGAACCCCGGCGCGCTGATTTCGATCCGGTCGCCCGCGCCGGCGAGCGGACGCCCCA
>JAFECV010000656.1 GCA_018241985.1 Pseudomonadota bacterium
CTGACCATCTCGTTAAAGGCCAACCCGGCGCGGTGGCGTTCGCCCAGACCCAGCCAGCAGATGCGTGCGGGCAAGCCCTGGAAGGCGATGCGTTCGCGCGCCATGTCGAGCCAGCGGTGAGTGTGCTTATTGTTGGGGAACAGCTCTTTGATCTTGGCGTCGGTCTTGTAGATGTCTTCCGGGTCGCCCGACAGCGCCACCCAGCGGAAGGGGCCCTTGCCTTCGCAGAACATGGGGCGGATGTAGGCGGGCACGAAACCTGGGAATTCGAAGGCGTTCTTCACCCCCTCGTCAAAGGCCACCTGGCGAATATTGTTGCCGTAGTCCACCGTGGGAATGCCCATGGCCTGAAAGTCGAGCATGGCCTGCACGTGCACGGCGCAGCTTTGGGCGGCGGCTTTCTTCAACGCAGGCTGCTGGCCGGTGTCGGCCGCGGCGGCCCGCCACTCGGCCACCGTCCAGCCCGCGGGCAGGTAGCCGTTGATCAGGTCGTGCGCGCTGGTCTGGTCGGTCACGATGTCGGGCTTGATGGCACCGGCCTTGGCCCGCTTCACCAGTTCGGGCAGCACCTCGGCCGCGTTGCCCAGCAGGGCGATCGAGACAGCCTCTTTCTTGCCCGTGTGATGCGCGATCAGCGCCAGCGCCTCGTCGATGTCGGCGGCCTGCTTGTCCACGTAGCGCGTGCGCAGGCGAAAGTCGATGCTCGACTGCTGGCACTCGACGGTGAGCGAGCAGGCGCCCGCCAGCGTGGCCGCCAGCGGCTGCGCGCCGCCCATGCCGCCCAGGCCGGCCGTCAGGATCCACTTGCCCGCCAGATCGTTGTTGAAGTGCTGGCGACCGGCCTCGACGAAGGTCTCGAAGGTGCCCTGCACGATGCCCTGGCTGCCGATGTAGATCCAGCTGCCGGCGGTCATCTGGCCGTACATGAACAGGCCCTTGCGGTCCAGCTCGTGGAAGTGCTCCCAGTCGGCCCATTGCGGCACCAGGTTGGAGTTGGCCAGCAGCACGCGCGGGGCGTTCTCGTGCGTCTTGAACACGCCCACGGGCTTGCCCGACTGAATCAGCAGCGACTCGTCGGGTTCCAGCTTCTTCAGGGACTCCAGGATCTGGTCATAGCACTGCCAGTTGCGCGCCGCGCGGCCGATGCCGCCATAGACCACCAGGTCCTGCGGGCGTTCGGCCACCTCGGGGTCGAGATTGTTCTGGATCATGCGGTAGGCGGCCTCGATCAGCCAGTTCTTGCAGCTGAGCTGGCTGCCGCGCGGTGCGCGGATCAAGCGCGTAGGGTCATGGCGGGGGTCGGAAGGGGATGTCATGCCGGGCTCCGGTTGGGTGGATGGATGATTGAAGGGGGTCAGTGCAATCCGAGGTAGGCTGCGGTGAGGTTGGGGTCCTGACGGGCTGCTTCGGCGCTGCCCTGCCAGACGGAGCGGCCGGATTCGAGTACGCAGATGTCGTCGGCCACCTTCAGAACGCGCTCGGTGTTCTGCTCGACCAGCAGCACCGTCATGCCTTCGCTTCGAAGCGTTTGCAG
>JAFECV010000657.1 GCA_018241985.1 Pseudomonadota bacterium
GTGGAGGTACATGCTCTGTATGCCACTGGTGGCGATGAAGCGCCCATCCGGGCTCCACACGACGGAGGTGGTTCCCGAGTTGCCGTCGTCCAGGTGAAATTCCAGATGGGCAACCTTGCCAGAGCCGCTGTCGCCATCCATGCCAAGCAACTCGCTCAGTCCGGCCTGGGCCGGTGCGGGCGCAAACGAGGCGGCTAATGTAAGCAGCGCGGCGAGCAGGGCAGTGCCGGTGCTGCGCAGCCAAGCGTCGTGAAAAAGGATGTGCCCGAAGATGCCGTGCCCGGCTCGGAAATGCGCTGCGCGCTGCTTGAACGCCTGGGTATCGCCCACTTGCTGCCTCCCTCGGGGCCCTGCAGAACGGTCCCACTCTCATTGATTGTTGCAAACGGTATCGGCGAGCTTACACATCGTTATTGTCGTGAGGCAATGAGGAATATCGTGATCCGACGGTGTTTCGCGCGGAATTCGCGGCTGCGTGAGCGAGCCGTCAACGGTCAGGTCGTTGATCCGAAAAAAGATTTTTCTTTTCTGTCAAGAAGCTTCCATGCAATGCAAGATTGCACAAAGTCGCGCCGAATGTGAAAAAGTTGGCACTGCGTGTGTTGGATCCGAACGACCGCGAAGGCCGCATGGAGATTCGGCGATGGCTCAGCCCAGCCTGCGCGCCACGGCCTGCCACTGTCTGCGCAGCGCGTCCTCTACACTGAAGTCCACATGCTCCTGCGCGAAGCACCGCGCGGCCTCCCGGTAGCGCGCGTCCGTCAGCAGTTCGTGCAGCAAGGCCGTGCATTGCTCGGGCGTGCACCGCTCGCGCAGCATCCGGCCCGCCCCGGTGCGCTCCAGCGGCAGGCCCGCCAGGTACTGCTCGACCACCTGGGGCGCCAGCAGCACCGGCACGCCGGCCAGCAGCGCGGTCGCGATGGTGCCGGCGCCGTAGGTGATGGCAAGGTCGGCCTGCGGCAACAGCGCGGCCAGATCGACGGGATGCGGCAGGAACCGTATCCGGCCGTGGCGGGCCTGCCATTCGGACGGCAGGCCGGGCGCGGCGCAGATCACCTCGGCGTCCAACGCCTGCAGCGCGGCCAGCAGGTTCTCGCAGCCGGGGACGCCGGGCCGCAGGTAGGCGAAGACGCGCTGCGCGGTGCGGCCTTGCCAGGCGACGGCCGGCATGCCGGGCAGTGCGTGGACGGGGCCGATGTAGTCCGCGTGCGGACGCGGCCCGAACGGATCCAGTTCGGCGAAGGTGGTGAGCTGGACTTGGCTCTGCGGGAACAGGTCCGAAAGCTTCGCCAGCGGAGCCTGGCCGCAGCGCGCCAGATGCGGGTTGACCTGCGCCAGCGCCTTCGCCTCGGCACCGTGTAGCAGCGGCTCCGGAATGGCCTGCCACGGGCGGAAGCTGGGCAGCGGTGCCGTGGCCGGCGGTATCTCGAATCCGGTGCCTACCAGCAGGACTGGACATTGCGCCATGCGCGCAGCCAGCAGCGCGGTCGGCGCATGGTTGTAGACCACGAGCGCGGGTCGGACCA
>JAFECV010000658.1 GCA_018241985.1 Pseudomonadota bacterium
GATGGATGACGCTCGGCGCTCGTATGTCCATTTCGCTAAGCTCCTGGTTATATTCTCGCAGGACAGACGAGTGGCTGCCCGCTATCATCGTTCATAGCGTCGAGAGGGTACGCACGGCCTTGCCAGACAGGCAAGGCCGTACCCGCGCCCGACGACACGCCGCAAGAACGAAAGCATTCCTGATGGACGCCCGCGTCACCACGACATCCCCCGTACAGGCCGAGAACACCGAGGCCACGCGCTACCGCGTGCTCGGCGCGATCAGCTTCTCGCATTTCCTCAACGACATGATCCAGTCGTTGATCCTCGCGATCTACCCGATGCTCAAGGGCGAATTCAGCTTGAGCTTCGCCGAGATCGGCCTGATCACGCTGACCTACCAGATCACGGCTTCGCTGCTGCAGCCGCTGGTCGGGCTGTACACGGACCGGCGTCCGCAGCCGCACTCGCTCGCGTTCGGCATGGGCGCGACGCTGTGCGGCATCCTGCTGCTGTCGATCGCGCCGAATTTCGGCGTGGTGCTGCTGGCCGCGGCGCTGGTGGGCACCGGCTCGTCGATCTTCCACCCGGAGTCGTCGCGCATCGCGCGGCTCGCATCCGGCGGCCGTCCGGGCCTCGCGCAGTCGATCTTCCAGGTCGGCGGCAACACCGGCAGCGCCGTCGGCCCGCTGCTGGCGGCGGTGATCGTGATGCCCAGCGGTCAGCGCGCGATCGCCTGGTTCGCGCTCGCGGCGCTGCTCGCGATCATCGTGCTGTGGCAGGTCGGCGGCTGGTACCAGCGCCGGCATCTGGGCGCAGGTCGAGCGAAGCGGAAGGCGGCCGCCGCCGCTGCGCCGGTGCCGCCGCGCACGGTGGCGATGGCGATCGGCGTACTGATCGTGCTGGTGTTCTCGAAGTACTTCTACCTGACCAGCCTGACCAGCTACTACACCTTCTACCTGATCACGCGTTTCCACCTGTCGGTGCAGGCGGCGCAGGTGCATTTGTTCGTGTTCCTGTTCGCGGTCGCGGCCGGCACGTTGATCGGCGGGCCGATCGGCGACCGCATCGGGCGCAAGCGCGTGATCTGGCTGTCGATCCTCGGCGTCGCGCCGTTCACGCTGGCGCTGCCCTACGTCGGCCTGATGTGGACCGGCGTGCTGACCTTCATCATCGGCCTGATCCTGGCGTCGGCGTTCCCGGCGATCCTGGTGTTCGCGCAGGAACTGATGCCGGGCAAGGTCGGCGCGGTGTCAGGCATGTTCTTCGGCTTCGCGTTCGGCATGGGCGGCATCGGCGCCGCGGTGCTCGGCGCGCTGGCGGACAGCCACGGCATCGTGTTCGTCTACCACCTGTGCGCCTACCTGCCGCTGCTCGGCATGCTGGCGGTGTTCCTGCCGGACGTGGAGCCGCCGCGGCGCCACGCGCCGGCATGAAGTGAAACCCCCCCAGTCTTCGCGCACTGCGTGTCGCTTCGCCAACCCCCTCACCGGGGGGCGCACCCAGCGGCCCGGCCAAGCCGGATCCGCGGGTGCCCGCGAACGGCC
>JAFECV010000659.1 GCA_018241985.1 Pseudomonadota bacterium
GGGCGTGCCCGCCAGATCTGGATCGGTGCTGGCATCGGCATCACGCCGTTCATCGCGCGCATGAAGTTCCTGGCGCAGCACGAGGGCCAAGACGCACGTCCCATCGATTTGTTTCATCCGACGAGCGACGTTGATCCGCAGGCCATCGAGAAACTGAGCGCCGACAGCGAGGCGGCCGGCGTTGCGCTACACCTGTTCATCGACAAGAAGGACGGTCGCCTGACAGGTGAGCGCCTGCGTGCCATGGTTCCCGGTTGGAAAGACGCCAGCGTCTGGTTCTGCGGCCCCACGGCCTTCGGCAGCGCGTTGCGCGCCGACCTGCTGGCCCAGGGGTTGGAGCCGGAAGCCTTCCACCAAGAGCTTTTCGAGATGCGCTGAATGGAAGAAAGCATATGCGCGTATTGATCGTGGAAGACTCGCAAACGCTGGCCGAAGCCCTGAGCCAGAGCCTTCAGTCGGAAGGCTATGCCTGCGATACAGCAGCCGATGGCGTGTCCGCGCTGAAGTTTCTTGCCAGCTACCGGTACGACGCCATCATTCTGGACTTGATGCTGCCCCGGCTGGACGGCTTTGGCGTGTTGCGCGCATTGAGCCGGGAGGCCCATGCCGCTCCGGTATTGGTGCTCTCCGCGCGCGAACTGCTTGACGACCGGGTGCGGGCCTTGGATGCGGGTGCCGATGACTACCTGACAAAACCCTTCGAGCTGGCCGAACTGCTGGCTCGCCTGCGGGCGCTGGTGCGGCGTCCGCCGCAACGGGACGTTCCAGTTCTGCGCCACGGCGATCTGGAGGTCGATCCGCGCTCGCGCACCGCGAGGTTCAAGGGCATTGATCTTGGGCTCACGCCGAAGGAATATGGACTGCTCGACTTGCTGCTGCGTCGGCGCGGCGCCACGCTGTCGCGCCCGCAGATTTTTGAACATTTGTACGACAGCCGCAGCGATGCATCGGACAAGGTGGTGGAGGTGATCGTCAGCACCTTGCGAACCAAGCTCGCCCAGTGCGGCCTGGATGAACTGATCGTGACACGACGTGGCTTCGGCTACATACTGCCCTGAACGATGGTACGTCCCGATTTCGAAGCCCTCTCTGATGCGAGTCAAGGCAGATCCTGGTCCTTGCAGCGGCGGCTGGCTGCCAGCCTGGTGATCTGCATTGGAGGAACCTTCGCCATCCTGTTTCCCGTCCTCGACTACTGGATCGACCACGAAATCTACCGACGGATGGATACCACCCTGATGCAACGATCAGCGGCGGTGGGGCGCGTGCTGCAGGAGTTGGATGCGAGAAAGCTCGAAAGCCTCATGCCGGAATACGAGCCTGGCGGGCATACCGAGTTCTTCACGGTCTTCGATTCGCAGACCCACCGGACCTTGCTGCGTTCGCCCAGCAGTGCTGGGGCCGAGCTGGCGCTTGGACCGGTGGAGCAAGGCACCCCACGCTACTACGACGTGATACTCCCGGACGGCCACGCGGGCCGCGCGCTGGCGACGCGCGTGCCGGTAAGAGGTGAGGAATCT
>JAFECV010000065.1 GCA_018241985.1 Pseudomonadota bacterium
CTCGGTGCCTGCGCGTCGGCAATCGGCAGCTGGTCCTGGTCGTTCAACGCGTCGAACATGCCGGGTTGCAGCGCCGACTCGTCGGGGGTCGGCAACTGCTCGAGCGACGCCAGCCCCAGGTCGTCGAGGAACTGCCGCGTCGTCGCGAACAGCGCCGGCCGGCCCGCGACCTCGCGGTGGCCGATCACCTCGATCCAGCCGCGGTCCTCGAGCTGCTTCAGGATCATCGAATTGATCGTGACGCCGCGTATTTCTTCCATGTCGCCGCGCGTCACCGGCTGCCGGTAGGCGATGATGGCCAGGGTTTCGAGCGCCGCGCGGCTGTAGCGCGGCGGCTTTTCCGGGTGCAGGCGGTCGAGGTACTCGCGCAGGTCGGGCCGGCTCTGGAAGCGCCAGCCCGAGGCGACGCAGACCAGTTCGACGCCGCGCTGCGTCCAGTCGCTTTGCAACTCCTCCAACAGCGATCTGATCGTGTCCGGGCCGAGTTCGTCATTGAACAGAGTGCGCAGGTCGCGCACCGGCAGCGGCTGCTGCGTACAGATCAAAGCCGTTTCGAGGATGCGTTTGGCATCCGCGGTATTCATGGGTCGAAGATTTCCGGGAACAGGCGCCTTAAGGGGCGCATCGTCAGGGATGAATCAATTCGGAGCGTGGCCGGCAAGCTGCCGTCGCCGCGACTTTGCGCCTTCCGCTGAAAAGCGAGGCGCGGGCCTCTCAGGGCTCGGTGGCCTCATTGTACCGTAGCTGCCAGCGCGCCAAGGCCTGGGCCATGTCGACCGGCAGCGGCGCATGGAACGCCATCGCCGCGCCGGTGACCGGATGCCGGAACGCGAGCCGGAACGCATGCAGCGCCTGGCGCTCGAGGCCGGCGGCCGCGGCCCCGCCGTACAAGGTGTCCGCAACCAGGGGATGCCCGAGGCTTGCGAGATGCACCCGGATCTGGTGCGTGCGCCCCGTGTCGAGCGTGCAATGCAGCAGGCAGCCATGCTCGCAATTTTGTAGCAGCCGGACAGCAGTACCAGCCGGCTTCCCCGGGTTTTTGCTCAAATCCACGACCGCCATGCGGAGCCGGTTGCGCGGATCGCGTCCGATCGCGGCATCGACCCGGCGCTCGGGCGGCCCGCGCCACGCATGATGCGCGAGCGCGAGGTACTGCCGCGCCACGTCGCGCGCGGCGATCTGCCGCACCAGCGCTTCCATCGCGATCCGGCTGCGCGCGACCACCATCAGGCCGCTCGTGTCCTTGTCCAGCCGGTGCACGATGCCGGCGCGCGGCAGCCGCGCGGCATGTTCGTCGCGCGCCAGCAGTCCATTGAGCAGCGTGCCGCTCCAATGGCCCGGCGCCGGATGCACGACGAGGCCGGCCGGCTTGTTCAGCACCAGCAGGTGTTCGTCCTCGTGCAGCACGTCCAGCGCCAGCGGCTCCGCACGGAACGCGAGCGCCTGCGCGGTCGGGCGCAGTTCGATCAGGCCCCGGTCGCCGGCCTTCAGCCGGGTCGCGCTCTTGCGGCAGGCGGCACCGTTCAATTGCACCGCGCCAGCCTCGATCAACTGCTGCAGATAGCTGCGCGAGAACTCCGGCAGCAGCGCCGCCAGCACGCGGTCGAGCCGCTCGCCGTGGTGCGCCGCGTCGGCCGCGAACTCGCGCCACTCGACCTCGGCTTCGGGCTCCACGCCGTCATCGGCCGCCGCCCCCAACGGCGCTTCTGCGATGAGGGGGCTCGATATAATCGGACGGCCTTGCCTAGAGATCATCTTCAGTGACGCTGCGCACCAAATTATCGATCGTTCCGGCCGTGCTGCTGCTCGGGGCGATTCTCGCCGGCTGTTCGGCGACAGACACCGATCCCACCGCGGGCTGGAGCCCGAACAAGATCTACTCCGAAGCCCGCGACGAGATGGGTTCGGGCAACTACGACAAGTCGGTGAACTTGTTCGAAAAGCTCGAAGGCCGTGCGGCCGGAACGCCGCTGGCCCAGCAGGCGCAGCTCGACAAGGCCTATGCCCAGTACAAGGGCGGCGAGCAGACCCAGGCGATCGCGACGATCGACCGCTTCATGCGGCTGCACCCGGCCAGCCCGGCGATCGACTACGCTCTCTACCTGAAGGGCCTGGCCAGCTTCAACGACGACCTCGGCCTGTTCTCGTTCCTGACGCGCCAGGACCTGTCGGAGCGCGACCAGAAGGCCGCGAAGGATTCGTTCGAGGCGTTCAAGGAACTGGTGACCCGCTTTCCGGATTCGCGCTATGCCGCCGATGCGCGCCAGCGCATGGTCTACATCCGCAATTCGCTCGCGGCGTACGACGTGCACGTGGCCCGCTACTACTACTCGCGCGGCGCCTACGTCGCGGCGATCGACCGCTCGCAGCTGGCGCTGACCCAATACCAGAATGCGCCGGCGCTCGAAGAAGCGCTGTTCATCATGATCCGGTCGTACGACGCACTCGGCATGCCCCAACTGCGCGACGACACGACCCGGGTCATGGAAAAGAGCTACCCGAACAGCACCTATCTGGCGCAGGGCTTCAAGCCCAAGTCCAATCCGTGGTGGAAGCTCTGGTAGCAGGGGCGGCACGGGCAGCACGGGTGACGTCGGCACGCGCCGCGTTCAGGTCGATAAGGGCCTGCAAGAATTCCGCTTCCGAGCGCAGCCGCCGCATAGGCGGCAGTGCGGCCAGCAACCGGCGGCCGTAGCCCATACTGGCCAAGCGCGGGTCGCAGATCACCAGCACGCCGCGGTCGGACTCGGAACGGATCAGGCGACCGGCGCCCTGTTTGAGCGCGACCGCGGCCTCTGGCACGAAATAATCGTTGAATGGGCTGCGTCCATCCAGCTCCAGGCGCCGTGCGCGCGCCTGCACCAGCGGATCGCCCGGCGGCGGAAACGGCAGCTTGTCGATCACCACCAGCTGCAAGGCATCGCCGGGCACGTCCACCCCTTCCCAGAACGACGCCGACGCCACCAGCACGCAGCCCCGGCCGGCGCCGCTCCCCTGGCGGAACCGCTCCATCAGTTGCCGCTTCGGCCCCTGCCCCTGCATCAGCACCTCGATCCCGCCTTCAAAGCCGAGCCGTTGCTGGAGCGCGTCGCCTATGCTGCGCAGCGCGCGCAGCGTGGTGGTCAGCACCAGCGTGCGTCCGCCGAGCTGCCGGGCCGCGGCTTCGACCAGCGCCGCCACCTGCAGGCTGTGGTCGGGATCGCCAGGGCGCGCCAACTGCTGCGGCACGTAGACGGCTGCGCGGGCTTCATAGTCGAACGGGCTGCCCAGCCGCAGGACCTCGGCGTCGGCGAGACCGCAGGGCTCGGTGAACCAGCGCAGCCGCGCCTCGTCGCCCAGCGTGGCCGAGGTGAAGATCCAGGACCTGCGCGGCGGCTCCGCATCCGGCTGCTCCAGGCCCTGCCGCAGCACGCGGTCGCGCATCGTGTCGGCGATGTCCAGCGGCGACTCGATCAGGCGTAGCTGCGCGCCGGCCTCGACCCAGCGCACCGCAGGCGGCTCGCAGGCCTCTGCGAAATGCTCGGCCCGCTCGGCGAGCTGGGCCGCGCGCTCGGCGAGCCGCGCGAAGTCGGGGGCCGATTCGACGACCGGGTCGAGTGCCTCGAGTGCGCGCGCGAGCGCCTGGCGCAGCGCGGCCAGCGCCGCGGTCCAGACCGGCGCCGACAGCCCCTCGGGCGCCGCCTCGTTCCAGGCCAGGCGGCTGCCACCGGCCGAACGCCCCCCGGCACACAGGCGCAGTTCGCGCGTGGCCTGCTCCAGCGCGGCCGCGACCGCCTGCCAATCGACAAGGCCGCGTGCGAACTGCAATCCGGCCGCGAGCAGGTCATGCGCGAAGTCGAGCAGTTGCCCGGTACCGAGCCGCACGCCGAGAAACTGCACGCCGGTCTCGTTGAGCTGGTGCGCCTCGTCGAACACCGCGATGCGGACGCTGGGCAGCAGTTCGGCCATTCCCGATTCGCGCACCGCCAGGTCGGCGAAGAACAGATGGTGGTTGATCACCACCACATCTGCCGCCAACGCTTCGCGGCGCGCGAGATTGACGTGGCAGCTGCGGTACTTCGGGCATTGCGCGCCGAGGCAGTTGTCGCGGGTCGAGGTGACGAGCGGGATCAGCGGCGAGCGCTCGTCCAGTTCAGGCAGTTCGGCGAGGTCGCCGCTGCGCGTCACCTGCGCCCACAGCTCGATCTTCGCCAGGTCGCGCTGCGCGGCGCGCTGCCGCAGTGCGGGATCGTGCCGCGCCGAATCGAGCCGGTGCAGACAGAGGTAGCTGCCGCGGCCCTTCAGCAGCGCGCAGCGAAGCGGCAGGCCAAGCGAGCGGATCAGGCGCGGCAGGTCGCGGCCGAACAGTTGGTCCTGCAGCGTCTTGGTCGCGGTCGACAGCAGCACGCGCTCGCCGCTCAGCAGCGCCGGTACGAGGTACGCAAAGGTCTTGCCGACGCCGGTGCCGGCCTCGACCACCAGCGCACCGCCATCTTCCACGGGCGACAGCGCGCGCCATCTCGGTCTGCTGACTGCGCGGCGCGAACGCGTCGGCCGCGCGGGCGAGTGCGCCGCCGGGTGCGAAAGCCGCATCGACCAGCGCCGCCAAGCTCACGGTGCGGCTTTCACGCTGTGGGCCGCGTGCGCGCGACCAACAACCGCCGCGGCCATATACCGCCGCACCAGGCCCGCTGGGTAGCCTCCGTGCTTCGCACTGCGGCGCGAGTCCCCTTCGGAGCGACCGGGCGGGGGGTCATGCCGGCTCTTTGGGATCCAGCGTCTGTTCCAGCTGCGAGATCTGATCGCGCAACGCGAGTCGCCTTTTCTTCAGGCGACGCAGCATCAACTCGTCGACCGGCGTCTCGTTGTCGAGGCGGTCGATCAGGGCGTCGAGGTCGGCATGCTCCATGCGGAGTTCGATCAGGCGCCGTTCCGGGGAATGCAGGTTCGTTTCCAAAATATCACCATGCCCGCGATGGCGGCCGTTCCAGTTCACCGGATAATACGTGTTTCACCGCGAATTTTCGAGCCGACCGGCTCGCAAGACCCGATGGCTAAAGGATACCGGCTTACCGCGTCGACAGGCATCCACAAGGGTGACCGCGAATACCAGCAGGATCAGGTCACGCTGCTGACCCATCCGCGCGCCGCCGGCTGCCTGCTGGCGGTGGTCGCGGACGGCATGGGCGGGCGCAGCGGCGGGCGCAAGGCATCGGACCAGGTGCTGATGACGGCGCGGCAGCTGTTCGAGCGCTACGCGCCGGAAAGCGACGACCCGGCGGGGCTGCTGCAGCAACTGGTGCAGGAGGCGCATATCGTGATCCGGCTGACCGCGGTCTCCGCCGAGGAAGAACCGCACAGCACGATCGCGGCCTACCTGATCAACCCGCGCGGTGACTGCCACTGGATCCATGCCGGCGACTCCCGCATCTACCATTTCCGCGAAGAGAAGCTGGTCAAGCGCACCGTGGACCACTCGTTCGTGCAGACCCTGGTCGATCGCGGCGAGATCACCGAGGCCGAGGCCAATATCCATCCGCAGTCCAACATCCTGATGGGCTGTCTCGGAACCGAGGCGGACCCGCTGGTCGACACCCATTTCATCCCGCAACTGCGCCCGGGCGATACGTTGCTCGCCTGCAGCGACGGCATTTGGCACTACTTCAGCCCGGAAGAAATAGGCTCGCTGCTGTCGGCGCTGTCGCCGCGCGAAGCGGCCGAATTCATGGTCGACAAGGCGCGCGCCCGCGCGCGTGGCGGCGGCGACAACCTGTCGCTGGCGATCGTCAAGCTCGAGCCGCTGGCGAACTGACGCCGGGAGGCGACGGCAGCCACGGTCTCTGGAACTGGATGCCACCACGGATCACGGCGGGATCGGCAACGGCTTGGCCGGCGGCGAGGTGTTCTCGCGCTCGCGTCGATCCCGGTCCGTTTTACGCTCCTCGGCCGACTTGATTTTCGCGTCGTAGCGCGCGCGCTCGGCGCCCGCGGCCTGCGCCTTCTGCGCCTGTGCATCCAGTTCCTGCTGGTGCCGCCGCTGCCGGTCCTCGGCCGCGCTGCGCGCCGCAGCGGCATCGTTAGCGTGGTCCGCGGCATTGCTGCGCCGCTGTGCGCCGGCCGGCGCACCGGCCTGTTCGGCTTCGGAGCGCTTGCGCGCGGCATCGGCGGCCTTCTGCCGCAACTCCGCCTGGCGCTCTATGGCCTGCTGCTTGCGCTCGGCATCGTCGAGCGCGACCTCGCGGTGGCGAAGCCCAGCGAGGACCTGCCGATGACGCGCGCTGGCGTCCCGCAGGCAGTCGTTCACCGCGAACTTCTGGTAACAGGCCTTGCGCTCTGCCGCATAGCCCGCCTCGGCCTTCGCGCGCTGGGCGGCGATGTCGGCGCGCTCGGCCTGCATCGCGTGCTCATGAGGCGCCGCCTGCGCTTGCGCAAGCGCGGGTCCGCACAGCAGCGCAAACAGGGTGGCACGAAGCAGGCGATTCACGTCAATGCGGTATCGACGGTGCGGTGCCCCTGGGCGATGAATTCGGCCGACTGCATCTCGACCAGGCGCGACACGGTCCGCGGAAATTCATGCGCCAGAGGCCCTTCGGTGTACAACGCCTCGGGTTCGACCTCGGCCGATACGATGAACTTCACGCGTCTATCGTAGAGCACGTCGACCAGCCAGGTGAAACGACGTGCTTCCGACGCCAGCCGCACCGGCATGCGCGGCACGTCGCTGAGCAGCACCGTGTGGAAGCGGCTGGCGATCTCCAGGTAGTCGTTCTGCGAGCGCGGTCCGCCGCACAGCGTCTTGAAGTCGAACCAGACGACACCGCCGGCCCGTCGCAGCGCATGGATTTCGCGCGACTCGATATGCAGTACCGGGTCTTCGTCGCCCACCTCGGCCAGCTGGTTGAACGCGTGGCGCATCTGCGCGGCGGTCCGCGGCCCGAGCGGGCTGTAGTACATCTGCAGATGCTCGAGCGTCAGTTGGCGGTAGTCGGTGCCGTTGTCGACGTCGATCACCTCGAGCTTCTCGTTCAGCAGCGCGATCGCCGGGAGCAGCCGGTCCCGGTGCAGTCCACCCGGGTACAGATCGTCCGGGCGGAAGTTCGACGTGGTGACGAAACCCACGTCGTTCTCGAACAGTGCATTGAGCAAGCGGTGCAGGATCAGCGCGTCGGTGATGTCGGCGACATGGAACTCGTCGAAGCAGATCAGCTTGAACCGCTTCGCAATGCGCCGCCCCAGTTCGTCGAGCGGGTTCGGTGTGCCCTGCAGTTCGGCCAGTTCCCGGTGCACCTCGCGCATGAACTCGTGAAAGTGCAGCCGCGTCTTGCGCCGCAGCGGCACCACCTGATAGAAGCAATCCATCAGGAAGCTCTTGCCGCGGCCGACCCCGCCGTACATGTAGACGCCGCGCGGGATCTCGGGGTGGTTGATCCATTTTTTTAGCGCGTTCGAACGCCTACCGCGGTACGCGGCCCATTCCGCGGCGCAGCGGTCCAGCGACGCGACCGCGTGCAGTTGCGCCGGATCGCTGCTGTAGCCGCGGCGCGCCAGTTCGGCGTCATAGGCTTGCCGAACCGGAGGCGTCACCGACATGGCCGGCGCCTTCAGAAATTGAGCGTGCGCTTGTCGACGGCCAGCGCCGCCTCCTTGGTCGCCTCGCTAAGAGAAGGATGCGCATGGCAGATGCGCGCGATGTCCTCGCTGCTGGCGCGGAACGACATCGCGACCACCGCTTCCGCGATCAGCTCGCTGGCCATCGGCCCGACGATGTGAACGCCGAGGATCTCGTCGGTCGCGGCGTCCGCCAGGAACTTCACCATGCCGGTGGTGTCGCCCAACGCGCGGGCGCGGCCGTTCGCGAGGAACGGAAAGGTACCGGCCCGGTATGCGCGGCCGGCCGCCTTCAACTGTTGCTCGGTCTGGCCGACCCAGGCGATCTCGGGGCTGGTGTAGATGACCCAGGGAATGGTGTTGAAGTCGACATGACCGTGCTGACCGGCGATCCGCTCGGCGACCGCGACGCCCTCCTCTTCCGCCTTGTGCGCGAGCATCGGGCCGCGCACCACGTCGCCGACCGCCCACACGTTCGGAAGATTGGTGCGGCATTCGTCGTCGACCGCTATCGCTCCGCGCTCGTCGAGTTTCAGGCCGACCGCCTCGGCATCGAGCCCGGTCGTGTTCGGCACGCGCCCGATCGAAACGATCAGCCGGTCGACCTCGAGCGTCTGCGCCTCGCCCTTCGCGTTGGTCCAGGCGACGCGCACGTCGGCCTTGGACGCATTCACCTCGCCCACCGTCACGCCGAGTTCGATCTTCAGGCCCTGCTTGTCGAAGGCCTTCTTCGCCTCGCGCGCAATCTGCTCGTCGGCCGCACCGAGAAAGGTCGGCAGCGCCTCCAGCACCGTCACCTGCGCGCCGAGACGGCGCCAGACCGAGCCCATTTCCAGGCCGATCACGCCCGAACCGATCAGGCCCAGGCGCTTCGGAACAGTGGGAATGCGCAGCGCGCCATCGTTCGACAGGATCCGCTCCTCGTCGAACGGCGCGCCCGGCAACGCGCGCGGGCTGGAACCGGTCGCGACGATGACGTGCCGGCCGACCAGGGTCTCTTCGGAGGCGCCGGCCACCCGGATTTCGTAGTCGCCGTCCGACGCCTTCACGAACGAGCCGCGGCCGTGGAAGAAACTCACCTTGTTCTTCTTGAACAGGTACAGGATGCCGTCGTTGTTCTGCTTGACCACCGCGTCCTTGCGGCCGATCAGCTTAGCCAAATCCAGCGTCAGCCCCGAGATGCCGATGCCGTGATCGGCGAAATGATGGCCGGCCTGCTCGAAGTTCTCGGACGACTGCAACAGCGCCTTCGACGGAATGCAGCCGATATTGGTGCAGGTGCCGCCCGGCGCCGGTCCGCCCTGGCCGTTCTTCCACTCGTCGATG
>JAFECV010000660.1 GCA_018241985.1 Pseudomonadota bacterium
GCGCCTTGTCGACGTCCTTCACGCCGCGCTGGCGCAGCTCGGCGCGCGCGCCCTCGATCATGCGGTCGAGCTCGGCCTGCACGCTCGACTTCGGCAGGTCGAGTTCGGCGTGCGCCACGAGCGCGTCCATCACCGCCTGCTTGTTGCGCGCCTGCACCCGGAACCGGACCTCGCGCTCGAGGTTCTTGCGGATGTCGGCACGCAGGCCCGCGACCGTCGCGTCCGCGATGCCGAGCGATCCGGCCAGCGCGTCGTCGACGTCGGGCACATGGGCGGCCTCGATCTTCTTGACCGTGACCATGAAGTCCGCCGTCTTGCCGGCCACTTCCTTGCCCTGGTAGTCGGCCGGGAAGCCGAGCGGAAAGGTGCGGCTTTCGCCGGCCTTCATGCCGCGCACCGCATCCTCGAATTCCTTGAGCATCTGGCCGTCGCCGATCAGGAACGGGAAGTCGGCGGCCTTGCCGCCCTGGAACGGCTCGCCGTCGATCTTGCCTTCGAAGTCGACCGTGACCCGGTCGCCGTCCTGCGCCTGGGCATCGTGCGCGCGCTGCGAGAAGGTGCGGCGCTGCTTGCGCAATATCTCCAGCGTCTTGTCGACCGCGGCTTCGTCCACCTCGGTCGCGATCCGCTCCACCTTCGCGGTCGACAGGTCGCCGATCCTGACCTCGGGGTAGACCTCGAAGATCGCGTCGAACGCCAGCTCGCCCTCGGGCGCGTCCGCCTTTTCGCTGATGCGCGGCTGGCCGGCGACGCGCAGCTTGGCTTCGTTCGCGGCCGTCGCGAAGGCCTCGCCGACCTTGTCGTTCATCACCTCGTAGTGCACCGAATAGCCGTAGCGCTGGGCGACGACGCTCATCGGCACCTTGCCGGGGCGAAAGCCGTCCATCCGCACGGTGCGGGCCATGCGCTTGAGCCGGGCATCGACCTCGTGCTGGATCACGTCGACCGGCAGGGTCAGCGTGATCTTGCGCTCCAGCTTGTCAAGCGTTTCTACGTTCACGGGCATAGGGTTCTCCAACAGTGTCAAGGCGGCGGTGGCCGCGCGGGGCGGGGCGGCGCATCGGGCGCCTACGGTCTGGTGCCGTCTGGTGCGCGGGGGGGGACTCGAACCCCCACACCATCACTGGCGTCAGGACCTAAACCTGGTGCGTCTACCAATTTCGCCACCCGCGCCCAAAAAAAACGAATCGGACGGCTGCACATGGGCGCAAACGATGGGGCGCCTTCCGTGCGACCGCCCGAACGCAATCGGTCGAACGCCGATTTTAGCCGGGAACCCGACCCCGTCCCGGCGGCTGAGGAGCCGGGCCGCTCGGCGAAAATCCGGCGCGTGAACCAGCCATTCCCGACCACCGCCGAGCCGCATTACGAGAACTTCCCGGTCGCCTCCTGGCTGTGCCCGCCGCGGCTGCGCCCGGCCGTCGCAGCGATCTACGGCTTCGCCCGCACCGCCGACGACCTGGCGGACGAAGGCAGCGCGCCGGCAGCCGAGCGGCTCGGCCACCTCGCGCAGTACCGC
>JAFECV010000661.1 GCA_018241985.1 Pseudomonadota bacterium
CCCCCGGAACGGTCTTCACGACGCGCTCGATCTGCGCGGTCACGCGATCGATCTCGGCCAGGCTGGCACCGGCCACCTTGACGCCGACCGGGCTTTTGATGCCGGTGGCGAGCATGTCGATGCGGTTGCGGATCGGCGGCACCCAGATGTTGGACAGGCCGGGCACCTGCACGATACGGTCCAGTTCCTGCACCAGCCTGGCCGGCGTCATGCCGGCACGCCATTGGTCGCGCGGCTTGAACTGGATGGTGGTTTCGAACATCTCCATCGGCGCGGGGTCGGTCGCGGTCTCGGCGCGTCCCGCCTTGCCGAACACGCTGGCCACCTCGGGAACGGTCTTGATCAGCCGATCCGTCTGCTGCAGCAACTGCGCCGCCTTGCCCGCAGACAGACCGGGCAGCGCCGTCGGCATGTACAGCAGGTCGCCCTCGTCCAGCGGCGGCATGAACTCGCCGCCGATGTGTTGCAGCGGCCACCAACTCGTGACCAGCACGAGCGCGGCCACAAGCAGCGTCGTCTTCGGTGCGCGCAGCACCACATTGAGCATCGGCCGGTAAACCGCGATCAGCAGGCGGTTCAGCGGATTGGCCTGCTCGTTGGGAATGCGCCCGCGGATCAGGTAGCCCATCAACACGGGAATCAGGGTCACCGCGAGGCCGGCCGCCGCCGCCATCGCATAGGTCTTGGTGAAGGCCAGCGGCGAGAACAGCCGCCCCTCCTGCGCCTGTAGCGTGAAGACCGGGACGAACGACAAAGCGATGATCAGCAGCGAGAAGAACAGCGCCGGGCCGACCTGGGCCGCCGCTTCGGCGATGACGCGCCAATGCGCTTCGCCCTTCAGCGTCGCGCCGGGATGGTCGTGGCGCCAGTGCTCGATGTGCTTGTGGGCGTTCTCGATCATCACGACGGCCGCATCGACCATCGCCCCGATGGCGATCGCGATGCCGCTCAGCGACATGATGTTGGCGTTGACACCCTGGTAGTACATCGCGATAAAGGCCGCCAGGATGCCGAGCGGCAGCGAGACGATTGCGACGAAGGCCGAGCGCAGGTGGAACAGGAACGCCAGGCACACCAGCGTGACGACGATGAACTCCTCGATCAGCTTGTGCGACAGGTTGTCGACCGCGCGATGGATCAGGCCGGAGCGGTCGTACACCGGCACGATCTGCACACCCGGGGGCAGGCTGGATTGCAATGACTTGAGCTTGGCCTTCACCGCTTCGATGGTCTGGAGCGCGTTCTTGCCCGAGCGCATCACGATGACGCCGCCGGCCACCTCGCCTTCCCCATCGAGCTCGGCGACGCCACGGCGCATCTCCGGGCCAACCTGAATGCGCGCGACGTCGCCCAGCCGCACCGAGACGCCGGCATCGGTGCTCATCAGCGGGATCTTCCTGAAGTCGTCGAGCGACTTCAGGTAGCCCGACGCGCGCACCATGTACTCGGCCTCGCCGAGCTCGAGCACCGAACCGCCACTTTCCTGGTTCGCCTTCTGGATGGCTTCGACGAC
>JAFECV010000662.1 GCA_018241985.1 Pseudomonadota bacterium
CTATACGGCAATTATGATTCTTCGTCAATCTTGCTGCAGAACAACGTGATGCAGCAGAGTAATGCGCAGATGAATCAGCTGCTCAATGCCGGTAGCGCGCAATCCTCCGTACAAAAACTGGAGACTATGAAAAATGGGAACTAAATTTGCGCTGTTCGCGTTGACGATTTTGTCGGGGTGCACCTTGAGCGGATTTAAGCCGCCGCCAAGCGTAGATCAAGCATTCAGCAACGCAGAGAGAAGTGTCAGCGTTGAGGAGGTTAGGCAGGCGCTCGAGGCATGCGGTGCGCGCAAAGAATGGAATTGGGACACTGTGCCGCTCAAAACTGAACAGACTCATGAGCAAAGATATACCGCAGATGTTCTCCTTATGGAATGCATGTTCAACCAAGGGTACTACCTCAAAGGCGGGTGGGGCGGGTACTGTTCAATTCCTGAGGAAAGAGCATCATTGTCAATCTGCCAATACGTTCCAGCGCGCCCCAGAAACTCCTACTACGGCCACCCAGTCATCCGGTCGAACTTGAAGTGTTCGTTCGGCGACGTAGTGAATACCGGATGCATCAAATGATCGGTGGGTCAGTCCGGCCCCGATCGAATCACCAAGATACAGATGAAAAAACTTTTGTGCGCCTTCTTGTTGTGCGTCGGCCTTACCGGGTGCATGACTCTGTCCGGCAGCTACCGGCTGTATGCGCAAGACGACAACGGCAAGCTGCTGACCAAGGGGCTGGAGATGACAGCATTGGGCAGCGGCATTTACACCACGCGCAATGCCATGTGCCGCGTCTATCCAAAGGCTACCGTGATCATCGTCGATCAGCAGACGGGCAAGAATCTGGATGGTGAAAGCCCGTATCGGTGCCGGTAGGCATCAGCGCTCACGCCGAGGGCCAGCACGAAGCACCGCCCGCCAGTTGTCCACCCGCCTCCATCCCAACGTTCCCACAGCGGGGGAAGGAGTCATCCGCCGGCAGGCTCGCGCCTCGTTTGGTCAATACAACCCAAGCACCCGCGCGCGCAGCCGCGAGAGGCCGAGCAGCGAATCGATCGCGGGCGTGGCGACGCCGGTGAGGCGGCCGAGCTCCTGCACCGCGCCGACCAGCGCGTCGAGTTCGACCGGGCGGCCGGCTTCGACGTCCTGCAGCATCGAGGTCTTGAATGCGCCGAGCTTGCGTGTGACCTGGTGCCGGTCCTCGGGCTGTTCGGCGATAGTCACGCCGATGCGCGCGCCGATCTCGCGGGCTTCCAGCATCATGGTCGAGACGTAGCCGCGCACCAGCGGGTCGTCCATGATCAGGTCGGTGGTGGCGCCGGTCAGCAGGCTGATCGGGTTCACCGTCATGTTGCCCCACAGCTTGTACCAGCAGTCCTTCTGGATCTGCTCGGCGATCCGGGCCTCGATGCCGGCGCGCTCGAGCAGCGCGGCGAGCCGGCGCACCCGCGGCGTGACTTCGCCGGACGGCTCGCCGACGATCAGCTGGTTGCCGAAGCGGTGGTGCACGAAGCC
>JAFECV010000663.1 GCA_018241985.1 Pseudomonadota bacterium
TGCGCAGAACCCACCTTCGCTTGCGCCCGATTTCATTCAAAAATGCAGCAGAATAGATAGAGTCCGAAGGCCGCGGAGCAGGCCGTGCGGGAACGCCCACGGAGCCGGCTTGGCCGGGCCGTAGGGTGTGCCCCCTCCCACGGAGGGGGTTGGCGAAGCGACACGCAGTGCGCGAAGACTGGGGGTGGTTCACTTCTTCAGCGGTGGCAACTCGAGCGTGAGCTGTGCCGGCGCGTCCATCGCCGCGGCAAGCACCGCCTTACGCGGCGCAACCGACTGCAACAGCAGGTCTGCGTGCACCGGCGCTCCGACGCGGTACGGCTTCGCGGGCCGGCCGTCGATCGCGATCAGCGCGGCGCCGGCGCCGTCCGGATCGGCCACCACGCCGAGCAGCGCATAGCGGCTGGCGGCGGCGGGCGCGTTGGCGGCCGGCGCGCCAGCACCGAGCAATTGCGCGACGCGCTGCGGATCGGGCGCGGCCGGGCCGAAACCGACCGCCGGCGCAATCGGACGCACGGCGGATGGCGCCGCGAACTTCAAACCCCAGAACACCACGCTGGCCGCCGCCAGCGCCCACACGAGGAATGTGACACTGTGCAACCAGCCGTTGCGGAGTGGATTTGAGGCCATGCGGCGATTATCATTGCAACGCTTTTTTCCGCGTCTTTGTCCGTGCAACCACGGACTCACTTTCCATGACATCCATCTCCTCTCCTTCGCGCCGGCGCGCGCAGGCCGGCTTCACCCTGATCGAACTGATGGTGGTGCTGGTGATCATCGGCGTGCTGGCCGCGCTGATCGTGCCGAACGTGCTCGAACGCGCCGACGACGCGCGGGTGACCGCCGCGCGCACCGACATCAACAACATCATGCAGGCGCTCAAGCTGTACAAGCTCGACAACCAGCGCTATCCGAGCGCCGAGCAGGGCCTGCAGGCGCTGGTGGCCAAGCCGACCACGCCGCCGATCCCGCCGAACTGGAAGCCGTACCTGGACAAGCTGCCGAACGACCCGTGGGGGCACCCGTACCAGTACCTGAACCCGGGCGTGAAGAGCGAGATCGACGTGATGTCCTATGGCGCGGACGGGGTGTCCGGCGGCGAGGGCAAGAATGCCGACATCGGCAGCTGGCAATAGCGCGAATCGCGCCCGCTCCAGGGCGAGCGGCTTCACGCTGATCGAGCTGATGGTGGTGGTCACGATCATCGCGCTCGCCTCGGCCGGCGTCGGCTTCGCGCTGCGCGACTCGTCGCAGACGCGGCTCGAACGCGAAGGCGACCGTCTCGCGGCGCTGCTGGAAGCGGCGCGCGCGCAGTCGCGCAGCACCGGTGTCGCGATCGTCTGGCGCGCCGCCGCGACCGGATTCCGGTTCGACGGCGCGGCGCCCGATGCCTTCCCGGAAAGCTGGCTCGACGCCGACACCCGGGTCAGCCAGACCGGCGACCCGGCTGGCACACTGCCGCTGCTGGTCCTCGGGCCCGAACCACTGATCGGGCCGCAGGCGGTGT
>JAFECV010000664.1 GCA_018241985.1 Pseudomonadota bacterium
CCCTCCCCACCCCTCCCCCAGCGGGGGAGGAAGTCGGAGACTCCCAACGTGCCGTCATAGTCGCGCAGCGCCTGTCCGGTGTGCGAGTCCGGGTGCCGGCGCAGGTCGTCGGGCGTGCCTTCGGCGACGAGCCGGCCGCCGCGCTCGCCGCCTTCCGGCCCCAAGTCGATCACCCAGTCGCTCGCGCGGATCACGTCCAGGTTGTGCTCGATCACGATCAGCGAATGGCCGACGTCGAGCAGCCTGCGCAGCGCGCGCATCAGCTTGGCGATGTCGTCGAAATGCAGCCCTGTCGTCGGCTCGTCGAACAGGAACAGCGTGCCGCGCCGCGCCAGCGGCTGACGCCCTGCCGTCTTCGCCGCCTCGGCGAGGAAGCCGGCGAGCTTGAGCCGTTGCGCCTCGCCGCCGGAGAGCGTCGGCACCGGCTGGCCGAGCTTCAGGTAGTCGAGCCCAACGTCGACGATGGGCGCGAGCGCGCGCACCACCTCGCGGTCGTTCGCGAAGAGTTGGGCCGCTTCGCTGACGGTGAGCTCGAGCACGTCGGCGACGCTCAAGCTGCGCGCGCCGCGCTGCACCTTGACTTCGAGGATTTCCGGCCGGTAGCGCCGGCCGTCGCAGTCCGGACAGCGCAGGTACACGTCCGACAGGAACTGCATCTCGACATGCTCGAAGCCGGAGCCGCCGCAGGTCGGGCAGCGGCCGTCGCCGCTGTTGAAGCTGAACTTGGACGCGGTGTAGCCGCGCTGGCGCGCAAGCGGCGCGTCGGCGAAGATCTGGCGCAGCGTGTCCCAGGCGCCGACATAGCTGACCGGGTTCGAGCGCGCGGTCTTGCCGATCGGCGACTGGTCGACGAACACCACGTCCGACAAATGGTCCGCGCCGAGCAGGCGATCGAAGCGTCCGGGCGCGTCGGTCGGTTTGCCGAAATGCCGCATCAGCGCCGGCGCGAGCAGGTCCTGCACCAGCGTCGATTTGCCGGAACCGCTGACGCCGGTCACGCAGACCAGCCGCTGCAGCGGAAACTCGACGCTGAGGTTCTGCAGGTTGTGCTCGCGCGCGCCTTCGACGATCAGCCGCGGCGTGTTCTCGCCGACGAGCCGCTTCAGGCCGATACCGATCTGCCGGCGCGCGCCGAGGTACGCGCCGGTCAGCGTGTCGGCGCGGCGCAGCGCGTCGACCGTGCCGTCGAACACGATGCGCCCGCCGCGTTCGCCGGGGCCGGGGCCCATGTCGATCACCCGATCGGCCGCGAGCATCACCGCCGGGTCGTGCTCGACCACGACCAGCGTGTTGCCGGCTTCTTTGAGCCGCTGCATCGCGGTGATGATGCGGCCCATGTCGCGCGGATGCAGCCCGATGCTCGGCTCGTCGAGCACGAACAGCGTGTTCACCAGCGAGGTGCCGAGCGCGGTGGTCAGGTTGATGCGCTGCACCTCGCCGCCGGACAGCGTGCGGCTCTGCCGGTCCAGCGTCAGATAGCCGATGCCGACCTCGTCGAGGT
>JAFECV010000665.1 GCA_018241985.1 Pseudomonadota bacterium
GAACGGTGCCGGCAAGTCGACGCTGCTGCGCGTGATCTCCGGTTTGCTCAAACCCAGGCGCGGCGAGATCCGGTTTCGCGGCCGCGCTATTGCCGGCACCGCGCCGCAGGACATCGTCGCCGCCGGCTTGTCGCACGTGCCCGAGGGGCGGGGCCTGTTCACCCAGATGACGGTGCTCGAGAACCTGGAACTCGGCGCCTACCCGGTGAACGTCCGTGCGCGGACGCCGCAGTCGCTCGCGCGCGTGTTCGAACTGTTTCCGCGGCTGCGCGAGCGCCAGGGGCAGATCGCCGGGTCGCTGAGCGGCGGCGAACAGCAGATGCTGGCGATCGGTCGCGCGGTGATGGCCTGTCCGGCGCTGCTGATCCTCGACGAGCCGTCGATGGGACTCAGTCCGCTGGTCGTGCACGAAATGTTCGGCCTGATCCGCACGCTCAATCAAAGCGGCGTCACGATCCTGCTGGTCGAACAGAACATCCACCAGGCGCTGCAGATCGCCGACGATGCCTACGTGCTGCAGACCGGCCGCGTCGTGATGCGCGGGCGCGGCGCGGATCTGCTCGCCGACCCCGCGATTCGTCACGCCTATATCGGGAGCCTGGGCTGACCATGTTCGATAACGTTTCGCTGCGGCTGCTCGGTGAACTCGTCGTCAATGGCGTGCTGTTCGGTGCGATGTATGGCATTGCGGCGATCGGGCTGAGCCTGATCTTTGGCACGATGCGCATCATCTTCCTCGCCCAGGGCTCGATGATCGTGCTCGGCGGCTACTGCGCCTACTGGCTGTTCAAGCTGTTCGGTATCGGCCCTTACGTGACGCTGGTATTGCTCGCGCCGGTATCGCTACTGGCCGGGGCCGCGGTTTATCAACTGCTGTTTCGGCGTGTTGCCGCGCTCGAGGACAAGAACGTCTCGCTGCTCATCGCCGTCGGCCTCACGTTCATGCTCGAGAGCCTGATGTCCTTCGCATGGACTCCCGATCCTCGAACGATCACGACTTCGTACACCGCGACCAGTTTCACGCTGGCAGGCATGCGCATCTCGTTCACCCGCTCGCTCGGGTTCGTGATCGCCATCGTCGCGACGTTCGCGGTCACGCAATTCCTGCGCAGGACGCTCGCCGGCAAAGCGGTGCGCGCGGTGTCGGAGAACATGGTGTCGTCGGCGCTGGTGGGCATTGCTCCGCATCGGGTCAACATGATTGCATTCGCCATCGGCATCGCGCTCGCCGGCGTGGCCGGCTGCACGCTGGCGGCCACCTATTCGATCGATCCGTATTTCGGTTTCCTGCTCAGTCACAAGGCCCTGATCGCGCTGGCGCTCGGCGGGCTAGGGAACGTCTCCGGCGCGCTCGCCGGCGGTGTGCTGCTGGGCCTGATCGAAAGTGCGTCGGCCTATTTCGTGCCTGGCTGGAGCGAAGCCGTGGTCTATGTCGTCTTTCTGCTGGTGCTGATGTTCCGGCCGCAGGGCCTGTTCGTGCGCTCGGTGAAAAAGGTCTG
>JAFECV010000666.1 GCA_018241985.1 Pseudomonadota bacterium
CACTGTACCCGCGCTACGAGGACGCGCAGCGGCAGCGCGTGATGACCGAGCTCGTGCCGCGCGTCTGGGCGCTGTGCGAGCTCGCCGCCGCGGCCAACATGAACCTGACGATCGACGCCGAAGAGGTGGACCGGCTCGAGCTCTCGCTCGACGTCTTCGACGCGCTGGCGGCTCGTGTCGCAGAGCGCTTCCCGATGTGGCAGGGTTTCGGTCTGGCGTTGCAGGCGTACCAGACGCGCGCGCTGGAACTGATCGAATGCGTCACGGCGATCGCGCGCCGGCACCGCCTCAGGCTGATGTGCCGGCTCGTCAAGGGCGCGTACTGGGACGCCGAGATCAAGCGTGCGCAGGAACTCGGCCTGCCGCATTACCCGGTGTTCACGCACAAGCAGCACACCGACATCAGCTACCTCGCCTGCGCGCGCGCACTGCTCGCCGCGCCCGACGCGATCTACCCGCAGTTCGCGACGCACAACGCCGGCACGATCGCCGCGATCCTGCAGATGGCCGCGAAGAGCGGCGCCGCGTTCGAACTGCAGCGGCTGCACGGCATGGGCGAGGGCATCTACCGCGAGGTGCTGAAGAACCCGCTGCTCGGCTGCCGCGTCTACGCGCCGGTCGGCGCACATCGCGACCTGCTCGCCTACCTGGTGCGCCGGCTGCTGGAGAACGGCGCCAACTCCTCGTTCGTGCACCAGCTCGCCGACGAGGCGGTCGACGTGGATGAACTGCTGCTCTCGCCGCTGCGGCTCGACCCCGAGCCTTCGCTGCCGCTGCCGGTCGATCTGTACGGGCCGGAGCGGCGCAACAGCGCCGGGCTCGATCTGTCGGTCGAGACCCTGCGCGCGCCGCTGCTCGCGGCCTACGCAACGACCGGCGTGCCCGTCGTCGCGCCGTCCGACGTCGAACGCATCCCGCAGGCGGTCGACCGTGCGACCCGTGGCTTCGCCGAGTGGGGTGCGCGGCCCGTGGCCGAGCGCGCGGCCACGTTGCGCCAGGCGGCCGACGCACTGGAGGCGCAGCTGCCGCTCTTTTGCGCGCTGATGGTCAAGGAAGCCCGCAAGACCTGGGTCGACGCGGTGGCGGAGGTGCGCGAGGCGGCCGACTTCCTGCGCTACTACGCGCTGGAGGCCGAGCGGCTGATGGCGCCGCGCATCCTGCCCGGGCCGACCGGCGAGCGCAACGAACTGCGGCTGTCCGGACGCGGCGCCTGGGTCTGCATCAGCCCATGGAATTTTCCGCTCGCGATCTTCCTCGGCCAGGTGGCGGCGGCGCTTGCGACCGGCAATGCGGTGCTGGCCAAGCCGGCGGAGCAGACGCCGGCGATCGCCGCGCAGGCGGTGCGGCTGCTGCATGCCGCCGGCGTGCCCGAGCCGGCGCTGCAGCTGCTGCACGGCGCGGGCGAGACGGTCGGCGCGGCGCTGGTCGCGCAGCAGCCAATAGCCGGCGTGGTGTTCACTGGATCGACCGAGGTCGCGCGCATCATCGC
>JAFECV010000667.1 GCA_018241985.1 Pseudomonadota bacterium
GAAGGGCGGCAGCCAGCGCTTCTTCTGCTCCTCGGTGCCGAAATGAACCACGGGCTGCAGGCCGAAGATGTTCATGTGGATGGTGGAAGCCGCCGCCTGGCCGCCGCACTGAGCCACGGTGCGCATGAACAGGGCCGCTTCGGTCACGCCCAGGTTGGCGCCACCTACATCCTCGGGCATGCAAATGCCCAGCCAGCCGCCGCTGGCGACGGCCTCGAAGAACTCGTGCGGGAATTCGTGGTTCTTGTCCTTGTTGCGCCAGTATTCAAGCGGAAAGTCGGCGCAGATCTTCTCTGCCGCATCGACGATGGCCTGCTGCTCTTCGCTAAGCTGGTAGTCCATGGCGGTCTCCTCAGGCCTGTGCGGGCGCGGTGGGTTTGAGCATCATCAGGCCGGTGCGCACGGCCGTGCAGACGATCTCGTCGCGCTGGTTTTTGGCTACGTGCTTGAAGGTGACGATGCCGGTGTCAGGACGGCTCTTGGATTGGCGGGTTTCCAGGATCTCCGTCTGCACGCGGATGGTGTCGCCGTGGAAGGTGGGCTTGGGGAAGGCAATCTCGCCGAAGCCCAGGTTGCCCAGCGTGGTGCCCAGCGTGGTCTCGTACACAGTGATGCCAGCCACCAGCGCCAACAGGAACATGCTGTTGACCAGGCGCTGGCCGTACATCGTCTTGGCGCTGTACTCGGCGTCGATGTGCAGCGGCGCGCAGTTGTAGGTCATGGCCGAGAACAGGATGTTGTCGGTCTCGGTCACGGTGCGCCGGATGGCGTGCTCAATCACCATGCCGGGCTTGAATTCTTCGAAGTAAAGGCCTGCCATTTGAGTATCTCCTTGGGGTGTATGCAGTCAGTTGAAGGATTGGGCGAGCGCGATGACGTCGCGTGCGGTCTTGACGTGGGCAATGTCGATGTGCTCGCCGTCGTACATCACCGAGGCGCGGCCTTGCTTCTGGGCGGCTTCCAGCGCATCGATCATTCCCTGGTAAAACGCGACCTCTTCCGCCGTGGGCGTATAGGTCTGGTTGATGATCGCCACGTTGGATGGGTGCAGGGCCAGTTCGCCGGACATGCCCAGTTGACGGTCGAACGCCGAAGACTTGGCCAGCCCTTCCAAATCCTTGACCTGTTGCCAAACGCCGCCGATAGGCTGCTTGCCAGCAGCGCGCGCGGCCATCACCACGCGCGACTTCATGTACTCGGACTCGCGGCCCTCGGCCGTCCACACGTACTTCAGCGCACGGCCCACGTCAGCGTTCTTCGCCGTGGCGCCGACGATGCCGGTGACACGCGGGATCTGCGCGATCTCGTAGCACAACTGCATCGAGCGCGCGGTCTCCAACAACGGGATCAGGCCGATGGAGCCCAGCGGCAGGTTGGCGCGCGTCTCGGCCTCAGCAATCATGCAGGAGGCCATGTGCACATCCTCGGGACCCCAGGGCTTGGAGATGTAGATGCCCTCCACGCCCGGCTGCACGACGGCCAGGATGT
>JAFECV010000668.1 GCA_018241985.1 Pseudomonadota bacterium
AACGAGTGCATCGAGACCAAGGACGGCCCGACGATCTGGGAAGACCATTTCTACCCCGAGATCATCGACCCCGACACCGGCGCGGTGCTGCCCGACGGCGAGTTCGGCGAACTGGTGTTCACCAGCCTCACGAAGGAGGCGCTGCCGATCATCCGCTACCGCACGCGCGACCTCACGCGTCTTCTGCCCGGCACCGCGCGCACGATGCGCCGCATGGAGAAGATCACCGGCCGCAGCGACGACATGATGATCGTGCGCGGCGTCAACGTGTTCCCGACCCAGATCGAGGAGCTGATCCTGAAACGCGCCGAGCTTGCGCCGTACTACCAGTGCGTGCTCGCGCGCGAGGGCACGCTCGACACGCTGACCGTGCTGGTCGAGACCCGCGCCGGCGTCGCGCCCGAGAGCATCGAAGCACGCGCCAGCGCGAAGCTGCTGCAGCACGAGATCAAGGTCTACGTCGGCAGCAGCGTCGAGGTCGAGCTCAGGCCCGAAGGCGGCATCGAGCGCAGCCAGGGCAAGGCGCGTCGCGTGGTGGACCAGCGGCCGAAGTGAGGCGTCGGGGTCGCGGCGCGCGAGCGGCCCTCCCTTCATCGGCGTTGATGGATGGCGATCCCGGCCGCCACCAGGCCGATGCCCGCAAGCTCGCGGCCATTCGGAATCTGGTGCAGCACGACGGCGCCGATCAGCACCGCGAAGACCGGTAGCAGGGCCAGCATCAGCGCGAAGCTCGCGCGCGGCAGCCGCGCCATCGCCAGCTGATCGCAGACGTACGGGATCACCGACGAGCACAGCCCCACACCCAGGCCGGCCGCCAACAGGGCGGGATGGGTGAATGCCGGCAGCGCGGCGCGCAGACCGATGGGCGTCACCGCGATCGTCGCGATCAGCATCGCCGCGCCCAGGCGGTCGATGCTCGACATCGGATCGGCGGCCGCCGCGTCGCCCGCGTTGGCGATGCGGTGGCCCAGCGCCACGTACAGCACGAACAGCGCGCAATTGCCGAACGCGCAGGCAAAGCCGAGCGGCGCCCCGGCAAACCGGAGTTCGGTCAAGGCCACGACGCCGAGGACGGTCGATGCCAATGCCGCGGCGTTGCGCCGCGTCCTGATTCCGTAAGCGGCCAGCGCGATCGGTCCCAGGAATTCGATCGCGCCGACGGTGGCGAGCGGCAGGCGGTCGATCGCGAGGTAGAACAGCGTGTTCATCGCCGCGAGCACGACGCCGAACATCACCAGCGTGCGCCGTGCCCTGCGGTCGAGCCGACGCAGGACGCGCCAGGGACGCCGCCACAACGCGAAGATCGCCGCGGCGCTCGCGATCCGCAGCCAAGTCACACCGAGCACATCGACGCGGGCGAACAACAGCACCGCGAGCGACGGACCCAGGTAGTGAAAGACCGCGCTGACCAGGAAGAACGCATGCGGTGGCAACCGGTCGCTACGCCGATGCGCGCCGCGCGTGCCGGCATCTTCCGGGAAGGCCG
>JAFECV010000669.1 GCA_018241985.1 Pseudomonadota bacterium
GAGCCGAGGCGCCGGTCCGCGGCGCCGCAACGATGAGACCCCCACGGCCGCTGTCCGAGCAGATTACCGAACTGGAGCGCGAGGCGATCGCCGCCGCGCTGGCGGCCTGCGGCGGCAACAAGCTCGCGGCGGCGCGCATGCTCGGCATCTCGCGCGCGACGCTCTATGGCCGGTTGAACCAGACTGTCTGAACAAAGAACAATTGTCTAATATTCAGACAAAATATATGTCTGAATACCATTCATATCTGCAAACTAAGGGGAAATCACCGAGAGATCAATGGGTTAGCGATTGGCATGGAGGGTGCTAGGATTTCCAGTTGTTTCAATGCATCAACAAGGAGACCCGTTCATGCTGCATCGTCGCCTAATGATCGCGCTCAGCGCGCTGGCCGTCGCGGGATTCGCGTCGGCGCCGGTCCTGGCCCAGACCAAGGAGGTCCGGATCTGTCACGTGCACAGCATGACCGGGCCGCTGGAGGCCTACGGCAAGCAGACGCAGACCGGCCTGATGCTCGGCCTGAACTACGCGACCGGCGGCTCGATGACGGTGGCGGGCAAGAAGCTCGCCGTGATCGAGAAGGACGACCAGGGCAAGCCCGATCTCGGCAAGTCGCTGCTGGCCGCCGGCTACTCGGACGACAAGTGCGACCTGGCGGTCGGCCCGACCTCGTCGGCGGTCGCGCTGGCGATGCTGCCGGTGGCCGAGGAGTACAAGAAGATCCTGATCGTCGAGCCGGCGGTCGCCGATTCGATCACCGGCGACAAGTGGAACAAGTACATCTTCCGCACCGCCCGCAACAGCTCGCAGGACGCGATCTCGAACGCGATCGCGCTCGACAACCCGAACACCTCGATCGCGACGCTGGCGCAGGACTATGCGTTCGGGCGCGATGGCGTGAAGGCGTTCAAGGCCGCGCTCAAGCACGCCAAGCTGGTGCACGAGGAATTCCTCCCGACCAACACCACCGACTTCACCGCCGCCGCGCAGCGCCTGATCGACGCGCTCAAGGACAAGCCGGGCCGCAAGGTGATCTTCATCATCTGGGCCGGCGCCGGCAATCCGTTCAAGATCGCCGACATGGACCTGAAGCGCTACGGCATCGAGATCGCGACCGGCGGCAACATCCTGCCGGCGATGGCGGCGTACAAGCAGTTCCCGGGCATGGAAGGCGCGACGTACTACTACTACGGCATCCCGAAGAACCCGGTCAACAACTGGCTCGTGGCCGAGCACTACAAGGAATTCAAGGCGCCGCCGGACTTCTTCACCGCCGGCGGTTTTTCGGCCGCGATGGCGATCGTGACCGCGCTCAAGAAGACCGACGGCAACGCCGATTCGAACCTGCTGATCAAGACCATGGAAGGCATGAGCTTCGAGACGCCGAAGGGCAAGATGACCTTCCGCAAGCAGGATCATCAGGCGATGCAGGACATGTACGCGTTCAAGATCAAGGTCGACCCGGCGCTGCCCTGGGCCGTGCCC
>JAFECV010000066.1 GCA_018241985.1 Pseudomonadota bacterium
AGCGTGTAGGGCACCAGGCCGCCGTTCGCCGCGCCCAGCATGAAGCCGGTCCCGACGTTCGTGCCGCCGTTCGCGGCAGACGGCGTCAGGCCGACGGTGAACGGCGTCTTGTTCGAGCAGTTCACCTTGAAGGTGTTGCTGCCGTTCTGGTTCACGGCGGTGGTCGTGGCCACCACGGAGCCCAGGTTGATGTTGGTCGGCGCGGTGGTCACCGCGCAGGACGAGGTGATCGTCATCTGGACCTGGAAGTTTGCGGTGGCCGTGGCGGCCTGGGAGACGCCGACAGCGCCGGCGGCCATGGCGACGAGAGCGAGCTTGGCGATCAGTTGCTTGTTCATCTCAGGTTCCTTTCGTGCGGCGTGCCGCGTAATTCAATGGTTTGCAGAGTTACTACCGAGTAGCAAAGTGCTTTGTGGTCGAAAGTGCTCTTTGCATGGGGCGAATGATAGGAGGCGAAACCAGACGCCGTCAAAGTTTTCAGCCCAAGAAAACGCGAAAAACAACACGTTTTCAAGCGCTTACGAACAAAACCTGCAGTTGTTGCCCGGTTTCCGTGAGCGATTTCACGGTATTACGCGGTAGTGCGGCCGCGATAGTGACGAACTAATGCCATGGCACTACCCGCAATTTTGTGAACAGCGTCACGCCGCGCCGCGCCGGACCCGCGCGTCGTGCGAAAAAACGGTGGCGACCGGCTAGCGGGAGCGCGCCGGCGGATGCGGCAGCGGCAGCGGGGCGCGCGCCTTGACCTCGCCGAGCGAGAAGCTGGTGTGCATGTCCTTCACGTTCGGCAGGGTCATCAGGTGCTTGAGCGCGAAGCGCGAGAAGCCGTCGAGGTCGGTCGCGACCACCTGCAGCTCGAAGGTGCCGGTGCCGCTGATGTAGTGGCAGGCGATCACTTCGGGGAGCTTGCGTATCGCCGCCTCGAGCGCGCGCGTGGCGTCGGCCGCGATGTGCTCGGCGTCGAGCCGCACGAACGCGAGCACGCCCAGGCCGAGCTTGCGCCGGTCGAGTTCGGCGCGGTAGCCCAGGATGTAGCCCGCCTGCTCGAGCGCGCGCACGCGGCGCCAGCAGGGCGCGGCCGACAGGCCGACGCGCTGCGCAAGCTCGGCGTTGGAGAGGCGCCCGTCGGCCTGCAGTTCGCGCAGGATCGCGAGGTCGAACTTGTCGAGTGTTTCCATGGATCGCCTCTTTGAGCAAGATTCTTTCGAATGCTACCGATTTTCCGGCAAAGAACGCAAAGACATATCCGGGCCGCGCGCCTACACTTGCGCTTCAAACGAAGGAGACCGAGCCATGAACGCGCCGCTGCCCGAACACATTCGCAAGGCCCTGGAGACGGTCACGCTCGACGACAAATACGCGCTGGATCACGGCCGCGCGTTCATGAGCGGCGTGCAGGCGCTGGTCAAGCTGCCGATGCTGCAGCGGCTGCGCGACGCGCAGGCGGGCAAGAACACGGCAGGCTTCGTCAGCGGCTACCGCGGTTCGCCGCTCGGCGGCTACGACCAGGCGCTGTGGAAGGCCAAGGACTACCTTGCGGCGCAAAACGTCGTGTTCCAGCCCGGCGTGAACGAGGAGCTGGCCGCGACCGCCCTGTGGGGCACGCAGCAGCTCGGCTTCGCGCCGCAGGGCTCGAACCGGTTCGACGGCGTGTTCGGCATCTGGTACGGCAAGGGGCCGGGCGTGGACCGCTGCTCGGACGTGTTCAAGCACGCGAACATGGCCGGCACCACGCCGTGGGGCGGCGTGATCGCGGTCGCCGGCGACGACCATGTCGCCAAGAGCAGCACCGCCGCGCACCAGAGCGACCACATCTTCAAGGCCTGCGGGCTGCCGGTGTTCTTTCCGGCGAGCGTGCAGGAAATCCTGGACTTCGGCGTGCACGCGTTCGCGATGAGCCGCTACGCCGGCGTCTGGGCCGGCATGAAGACGATCCAGGAAGTAGTCGAATCGAGCAGCACCGCGGTGATCGATCCGGATCGCGTGCAGGTGGCGATCCCGACCGACTTCGAGATGCCGCCGGGCGGCGTGCACATCCGCTGGCCCGACCATGCGCTCGAGCAGGAGGCGCGGCTGTACCTCACCAAGTGGTACGCGGCGCTGGCCTACGTGCGCGCGAACCGGCTGAACTACAACGTGATCGAAGGGCCGAATGACCGCTTCGGCATCATCGCCAGCGGCAAGGCGTACAACGACACGCGCCAGGCGCTGATCGACCTCGGGCTGGACGACGCGACCTGCCGGCGCCTCGGCATCCGGCTGCACAAGGTCGGCGTGGTCTGGCCGCTGGAGGCGCAGCTCACGCGCGCGTTCGCGACCGGCCTCACCGAAATCCTGGTGGTCGAGGAAAAGCGCCAGGTGATCGAGTACCAGCTCAAGGAAGAGCTCTACAACTGGCGCGCCGACGTGCGCCCGAACGTGGTCGGCAAGTACGCCGAAGCGGGCGATGGCGGCGGCGAATGGTCGCTCGCGAACCCGACCGCGAACACGCTGCTGCGCGCGAACGCGGACCTGACGCCGGCGCTGATTGCTGCGGCGATCGCGGCGCGGCTGCGTCGGCTCGGCTTGGATGCCGACATCGCCGCGCGCATCGACGCGCAGCTCGCGATCCTGCAGGCCAAGGAGCGCGCGATGCAGACGGCGAAAGCCCCGGCCGACCGCATGCCCTGGTTCTGCTCGGGCTGCCCGCACAACACGTCGACCCGCGTGCCCGAGGGCTCGCGCGCGATGGCCGGCATCGGCTGCCATTTCATGGCGACCTGGATGGACCGCAGCACGATCGGCTTCACGCAGATGGGCGGCGAAGGCGTGCCCTGGGTCGGCCAGGCGCCGTTCTCCCACGAGAAGCACGTGTTCGCGAACCTGGGCGACGGCACCTACTACCACAGCGGCTCGCTGGCGGTGCGCCAGGCGGTGGCGGCGGGCGCCAACATCACCTACAAGATCCTCTACAACGACGCCGTCGCCATGACCGGCGGGCAGCCGATCGGCGAGCGGCCCGAAGGCCTGTCGGTCGTGCAGATCGCGCAGAACATGCGCGCCGAAGGCGCCGCGAAGATCACCGTCGTGACCGACGAGCCCGAGAAGTACGAGGGCGCGCGCGCCAAGGGCCTGCCCGACGGCATCGCCATCGAACACCGGGACCGGCTCGACGCGATCCAGCGCGAGTTCCGCGAGATCGCCGGCACCACGGTCATCATCTACGACCAGACCTGCGCGACCGAGAAGCGCCGCCGGCGCAAGCGCGGGACCATGGTCGATCCGGCCAAACGCGTGGTGATCAACGAGCTGGTCTGCGAGGGCTGCGGCGACTGCGGCGAGCAGTCGAACTGCCTGTCGGTCGAGCCGCTGGAGACCGAGTTCGGCCGCAAGCGCACGATCAACCAGTCGAGCTGCAACAAGGATTTCTCCTGCGTCAAGGGCTTTTGCCCGAGCTTCGTCACCGTCGAGGGCGGAAAGATGAAGGCCAAAACACAGGCGCAGGCGCCTGTGTCCTTGGGCGCCTTCGGCGAACTGCCCTTGCCGGCGCTGCCGGTTTTGGATGGCGCGTACGGCATCGTGGTTGCCGGGGTCGGCGGCACCGGCGTCATCACGATCGGGCAGCTGCTCGGCATGGCCGCGCACCTGGAGGGCAAGGGCATCGTCACGCAGGACGCGGCCGGCCTCGCGCAGAAGGGCGGCGCGACCTGGAGCCATGTGCTGATCGCCGCCAGCCAGGACGAGATCCGCACGACGCGGGTCGGCATGGCCGCGGCCGACCTCGTGATCGGCTGCGACCCGATCGTCAGCGCCGGCAAGGAGACCGCGCTGCGCATGCGCCAGGGCCGCACCCGGGTCGCGTTGAACGTGCACAGCGCGCCGACCGCGGCCTTCGTGCACGACGCCGACTGGAAGAACCCGGCCAGCGCCTGCGCGGCCGAGATCGTGCATGCCGTCGGCGCCGACGCGCTCGGTCCGTTCGACGCCGACACCGCCGCCAAGCGGCTGATGGGCGACGCCATCTATGCGAACCCGATGCTGCTCGGCTACGCCTGGCAAAAGGGCTGGGTGCCGCTCGAACTCGCATCGCTGCTGCGCGCGATCGAGCTGAACGCGGTCGCGGTCGACCAGAACAAGGCCGCGTTCGAATGGGGCCGCCGCGCCGCGCACGACCCGAAAGCCGTCGCCGCGCTGCTCGCACCCGCGCAGGTGATCGCGTTCAAGCCGCGCGAGACGCTCGAGACGATCGTTGCGCGCCGCGCCCTGTTCCTGACCGCCTACCAGAACGCCGCCTATGCAGAGCGCTACCGCGAATTCGTCGAGCGGGTGCGTCAGGCCGAAAGCAGCCTGGGCAAGACCCAGCTCGCCGAGGCGGTCGCGCGCTACCTGTTCAAGCTGATGGCGTACAAGGACGAGTACGAGGTCGCGCGGCTGCACGTCGACCCGGCGTTCCACGAGCGCATCGCGGCGATGTTCGAGGGCGGCTACAAGCTCGCCTACCACCTTGCGCCGCCGCTCTTGGCCCAACGCAACGAAAAGGGCGAACTGCAGAAGCGCCGCTTCGGTCCGGCGACGTTGACGCTGTTCAAGTTGCTTGCGCGGCTCAAGGGCCTGCGTGGCACCGCGTTCGACATCTTCGGCAAGAGCGAAGAGCGCCGCGCCGAGCGCGCGCTGATAGCGGAGTACCGGGCGAGCATCGAAGAGCTGCTCGGCACGCTTTCCGCCGACAACCACGCGCAGGCGCTCGCGATCGCGCGCATCCCGGAGCAGATCCGCGGCTACGGGCACGTGAAGGCGCGCCACCTCGCGGCCGCGCGCGGCCAGTGGCAGGCGTTGATGGACGAGTGGCGCGCGCCGCGCCGGGCGCAGCAAGTAGCCTGAGCCGGTTTTAAGGATCAAATCGACCTCAAGCGAAGGCGGGACGCTCGCTGTATGCTACAAATAAAGTAGCAATCCGCGATCTGGTCGCAGCCGGCGCGGGCATGCGCCGCCGCCCGGCCGCGGCCCTGGGGGGCGACTTACAATCAACGGTTCTCCGCCCTGCGCGCCAAGCGTGCGCCGGCGGACGTTCATTGATCCCTGCCGGCCCTGGCCGGCCCTTGCCCTGGAGTCGTTTCCCCGTGTTCATTTCCTCCGCCTTTGCACAGACCGCCGCACCCGCCGCCGCGTCGGGCGACATGCTGAGTTCGCTCACCAGCATGGCGCCGCTGGTGCTGATGTTCGTGGTGCTGTACTTCATCATGATCCGGCCGCAGATGAAGCGGCAGAAGGAGCAGCGCAACATGCTGGCCGCGCTCGCCAAGGGCGACGAGGTCGCGACCAGCGGCGGCGTGCTGGGGCGCATCACCAAGATCGGCGACACCCAGCTGAGCCTGGAGATCGCCGCCGGCGTCGAGGTGCAGCTGCAGCGCAGCGCGGTGGTGCAGGTGCTGCCCAAGGGCACGCTGAAATAAGCGGCCCGGGCGCGGGCCGAGCGGCGCCCGGCCGCACCCCGGGGCCGCGCCCCCATCCTCCAAAGCAACAGCCTGGCGAAAGCCGAAGCGCGAACATGAATCGTTATTCGCTCTGGAAGTACGTGATCATCGTGATCGCGCTGCTGGTCGGCATCGTCTACACGCTGCCGAACTTCTACGGCGAGGCGCCGGCGGTGCAGGTCTCGGCGGCGAAAGGGACCGTGAAGGTCGACAGCGCCACGCAGGCGCGCATCGAGCAGGCGCTGGCCGCGGCGCACCTCAAGCCCGACGCGATCGCCTCGGACGGCAATTCGATCAAGGCGCGCTTCCCGACCCCCGACGAGCAGCTTGCCGCGAAGGACGTGATCCAGAAGGCGCTCGATCCCGATCCCAACGATCCGGGCTACGTGGTCGCGCTCAATCTCGTGTCGCGCTCGCCCGCGTGGATGGCCTCGATCAATGCGCTGCCGATGTACCTGGGGCTGGACCTGCGCGGCGGCGTGCACTTCACGCTGCAGGTCGACATGCAGGCGGCGCTGACGCAGAAGGCCGACTCGCTCGCCGGCGACCTGCGCACGCAGCTGCGCGAGAAGGATCTGCGCTACAGCGGCATCGACCGCAGCGGCACGATGATCGAGGCCTCGTTCCACGACCAGGCGACGCTGCAGGCGGCTACGAGTCTGATCGCGGACCAGTTCCCCGACCTGCAGGTCGCCGACGCCTCGTCCGGCATCGACAACAAGCTCGACGCGACGATCAAGCCCGAGGCGGTGCGGCGCATCCAGGAGCAGGCGATCAAGCAGAACATGCAGACGCTGCACAACCGGATCAACGAGCTCGGCGTGGCCGAGCCGGTGATCATCCAGCAGGGGCTGGACCGCATCGTGGTCGAGCTGCCCGGCGTGCAGGACACGGCGAAGGCGAAGGAAATCCTGGGCCGCACCGCGACGCTGCAGATCCGCATGGTCGACGAGGGCGCCGCCGCGGCCGCGGCGACCGCCGGCGCCGGCATGGTGCCGTTCGGCGACGAGCGCTTTCTCGACCTGAACGGCCAGCCGATCATCGTGAAGAAGCAGGTGCTGCTGACCGGCGAGAACCTGACCGACGCGCAAGCCGGCTTCGACAGCCAGACCCAGGAGCCGGCGGTGAACCTGACGCTGGACTCCAAGGGCTCGCGCATCTTCCGCGACGTGACGCGCGAGAACGTCGGCAAGCGCATGGCGATCATCCTGTTCGAGAACGGCAAGGGCCAGGTCGTGACCGCGCCGGTGATCCGCACCGAGATCGGCGGCGGGCGCGTGCAGATCTCGGGCCACATGACCGCGGCCGACGCCAGCGACACCGCGCTGCTGCTGCGCTCCGGGTCGCTCGCCGCGCCGATGCAGATCATCGAGGAGCGCACCATCGGCCCGAGCCTGGGCGCCGACAACATCGCCAAGGGCTTCCACAGCGTGACCTGGGGCTTCGCCGCGATCGTCGCGTTCATGTGCCTGTACTACATGATGTTCGGCGTGTTCTCGTCGCTCGCGCTCACCGTGAACCTGCTGCTGGTGATCGCGGTGCTGTCGATGCTGCAGGCGACGCTGACGCTGCCCGGCATCGCGGCGATGGCGCTCGCCATCGGCATGGCGATCGACTCGAACGTGCTGATCAACGAGCGCGTGCGCGAGGAGCTGCGCGCCGGCGCGTCGCCGCAGGCGGCGATCCACGCCGGCTACGACCGCGCCTGGGCGACGATTCTCGACTCCAACGTCACGACGCTGATCGTCGGCGTCGCGCTGCTCGCGTTCGGCTCCGGCCCGGTGCGCGGCTTCGCGGTGG
Organism: Pseudomonadota bacterium; assembly: GCA_018241985.1. Taxonomy (GTDB): domain Bacteria; phylum Pseudomonadota; class Gammaproteobacteria; order Burkholderiales; family Burkholderiaceae_C; genus Rhodoferax_A. The sequence goes on from JAFECV010000066.1 coordinate 7,257, forward strand.
TGCACGTCACCGGCATCCTGACCAGCCTGTTCTCGTCGGTGTTCTTCTCGCGCGGGCTGGTCAACCTCTGGTACGGGCGCAAGAAGCGGCTCAAGAAAGTGTCGATCGGAACCGTCTGGCGGCCCGCGGCCGAAGCGGTCGCAAAGGCCAAGTAGGGAGACGGCGCGATGGAATTCTTCAAGATCCACCGCGACATACCGTTCATGCGGTATGCGCTGGTGTTCAACGTGATCTCGGCCGCGGTGTTCCTGCTCGCGGTGTTCTTCCTGGTCACGCGCGGCCTGTCGCTGTCGGTCGAATTCACCGGCGGCACGGTGATGCAGGTCAGCTACCCGCAGGCGGCCGATCTGGGGCGCGTGCGCACGACGGTGGACAAGCTCGGCTACTCGGACGTGCAGGTGCAGAGCTTCGGCAACTCGCGCGACGTGATCATCCGGCTGTCGGTCGAGAAGAACGTGACCTCGGCGCAGCAGAGCGACCAGGTGATGGGGGCCTTGAAGGCCGACGACGCCAGCGTCCGGCTCGACAGCACCGAATTCGTCGGCCCGCAGGTCGGCTCGGAACTGGTGACCAACGGCCTGAAGGCGCTGGCCATGGTGGTGGTCGGGATCATGATCTACCTCGCGATCCGCTTCGAATGGAAGTTCGCGGTCGCGGCGATCATCGCGAACCTGCACGACGTGGTGATCATCCTCGGCTTCTTCGCGTTCTTCCGCTGGGAGTTCTCGCTGTCGGTGCTGGCCGCGGTGCTGGCGGTGCTGGGCTACTCGGTGAACGAGTCGGTCGTGATCTTCGACCGGGTGCGCGAGGCGTTCCGGCGCTACCGCAAGATGACCACGACCGAGGTCATCAACCACGGGATCACCGCGAACATCAGCCGGACCATCATCACCCACGGCTCGACCCAGATGATGGTGCTGTCGATGTTGCTTTTCGGCGGCCAGACGCTGCACTACTTTGCGTTGGCGCTGACTATTGGTATTCTGTTCGGCATTTACTCGTCGGTATTCGTGGCCGCCGCGATCGCGATGTGGCTCGGCATCAAACGGGAAGACATGATCAAGACACCGCCGCGCAAGGAAGGCGACCGCAACGACCCGAACGCGGGGGCGCAGGTTTAGGCGATCAATCCAGCATGGCCGTCGCTCCGCCGTCAGTGCCCGCCGCAGCGCTCGCGCGCCAGGTGCGCGAGCAGTTCGTCACCGAGGTCGGCGCCACGTTCCCGGCGCTGGCCGAGGCGATCCACCAGCGGCTCTCGGCGCTGGCCGACCAGGTCAGCACCGCGCACTCGATGCAGGAGCGGCGCGATGCGCTGCTCGCGTACAACAAGGCTGGCCAGCGCTGGCTCGAAGGCGCGCAGCAGGCCTGGGCCAGGACCACCGAGCGGGCGAAGAAGTCGGCCGCGCGCGACATTCCCCCGACCGAACTGCTGTCGCTGGTCGAAGACCAGGAGGTCGAGGACAGGATTCTCGCCTCGCGGCTGGTGCAGGCGATCACCGACAAGTGCAGCTGGGAACTCAACGACCTGCGCCTGCGCATCCAGTCGCTCGAGGGCGGCCAGGAGATGGACGGCAAGGACCCGTTCCACCCCGAGGTGCTGACGCGCCTGCTGGTGCAGGAATGGGGCACCAGCGGTCTCGACC
>JAFECV010000670.1 GCA_018241985.1 Pseudomonadota bacterium
TGCTCGCTACAACGTCCGGGCCGCCGGATCGGATGACCGGGCCGGGCCGGGCGTGGCCGTAAGCCCAGGCGCCGGACCCGTAAAATCGGCCGATGCAGTCGGTGAAACAGGAATTGCTCGCAACGCTGGCGGCCGAACTCGATCGGCTATCCCCCGGCGCCGGGGCTCATCCCACGTTCGAGTCGCCGAAGGTGGCCGCGCATGGCGACTGGGCATCGACCGCGGCGCTGCAGCTCGCCAAGCCGCTCAAGCAAAACCCGCGCCAGCTCGCGCAGCAGCTGTGCGACGCGCTGCGCGAGACCGAGGTATTCCAGCGCTGGACCTCCGCGGTCGAGGTCGCCGGGCCGGGCTTTCTGAACATCCGGCTGAAACCCGAAGCCAAGCAGCAGGCGGTGCGCGAGGTGCTGGCTCAAGGAGCGCGCTTCGGAACCCGGCCGGCGAACGGGCAGCGCGTGCTGGTGGAATTCGTCTCGGCGAACCCGACCGGGCCGCTGCATGTCGGCCACGGGCGGCAGGCCGCGCTCGGCGACGCGATCTGCAATCTGCTCGCGGCCCAGGGCTGGGACGTGACCCGCGAGTTCTATTACAACGACGCCGGCGCGCAGATCGCGACGCTGGCGCGCAGCGTGCAGCTCCGCGCGCGCGGGGTGCGGCCGGGCGATGCCGGCTGGCCGAGCGGCGACAACGCGGCCGCGTACAACGGCGACTACGTGCAGGACATCGCCGACGACTTTCTCGCGCGCAAGACGGTCCGCTCCGACGACCGGCAAACCACCGCGTCCGGCGACGTCGACGACCAGGACGGCATCCGCGAATTCGCGGTGGCCTACCTGCGCCACGAGCAGGACCTGGACCTGCGCGCGTTCGACGTGCGGTTCGACAACTACTACCTCGAGTCCAGCCTGTACGCGAGCGGCCGGGTCGAGGCCACGGTGGCGCGGCTGGTCGCGGCCGGCAAGACCTACGAGCAGGATGGCGCGCTGTGGCTCCGGTCCACCGACTACGGTGACGACAAGGACCGGGTGATGCGCAAGAGCGACGGCAGCTACACCTATTTCGTGCCCGACGTCGCCTACCACATCGCCAAATGGGAGCGCGGCTTTCGCCGCGCGGTCAACATCCAGGGCACGGACCACCACGGCACGATCGCGCGCGTGCGCGCCGGGCTGCAGGCGGTCGCTGTCGGCATTGCGCCGGGTTACCCGGACTACGTGCTGCACACGATGGTGCGGGTGATGCGCGGCGGGCAGGAAGTGAAGATCAGCAAGCGCGCCGGCAGCTACGTCACGCTGCGCGATCTGATCGAGTGGACGAGCAAGGACGCGGTGCGGTTCTTCCTGCTCAGCCGCAAGCCCGACACCGAATACACCTTCGACGTCGACCTGGCGGTTGCGCAGAACAACGACAACCCGGTCTACTACGTGCAGTACGCGCACGCGCGCATCTGCTCGGTGCTGGCGGCCTGGGGCGGCGATGTGGCG
>JAFECV010000671.1 GCA_018241985.1 Pseudomonadota bacterium
ACGTCACAGGACCACTGTGCGCTGCCGTGGAGGCCTGCGCTTCGCCTCACTTCTTGCGCGCGTCAGTCGGAGCGTTCTCACACGGCCTCGACTAATTGCCGACGTTCACCAACGGCTGCTTTGTGGCACCTCAGTTACTTCTCCAGACTCATATGGGACTGCTGCGGCTATCGCGCCCAGTGGCATACAAAGCTGAATGGCACGTCGCCGGCTCAATAGGCCGATTGCACCGGCGCCATCGGCTGCAAACTCAGGTAGGGCGCAATGGATCGAAGGCCAGCGATGCTACGTTCCAGGTGCATCGAAGAAGGCCGCCAGCATCAACTTGACTGCAGCTTGTGCCTCCACTTCAAGCGCCTGTCTGGAGCCCCATTGCTGGTCAACCGTGATGGCCGGCTGATCGCAGCAAAGATGGACGATTCGGTTTCGGCGCAGCCGTAGCTGCTGGTATTCATGGCCGAAATCGAGGTGCCTCAGCAGCTGAGCCGAATTCCCCTCGAATCCAGGAGCTTGCGTTTCCGAGAGTTGGGCATCAATCACCGTGTAGGCCAGCACCATCACAGCGATCCAGGCGCCGACGCAATAGCAAGCCTGAGTTTCCATCATGAGCGCGCAGGCTTGCTCGCTCAAAAGGTAGCTCCCGTGTCCTTGGTGCTCAGCGATTTGGTCCTCAAACCAAGCCCTGCGGTCGCTCCAGGTGATGTCCGATGGCGGTTCCAGATTTTCCACGGCGCCTCGCGAATGCCTAAAGTGATCGGCGTGCTGTGCGCCTGTAGTTTGACCTGAGTACCCGCTGCTGGCTCACGCCACGAGCCTGCCAAGCTATATCCATTGTGTCCGGTTCACTCGACACCCCTCACTCCTGGGTGTCCAAGGAGCGTCCCACGGCGAGTCTGGCCGCGAACGGCCTCGCTTACATTTCGTCCATCGCTACGGAGTGAGCGAGGAGGCGCGCAGATGCGCAGTGAATACATGCAAATCGTCGTCTTGGAAAAGTATCCGGACGTCCTGCCGTACCTTGCCGACGTGGTGCGGTGGGGCGACAGCGACAAGACCGCCCTGGGGTTCCTACCCACGCAGGTGTACGGCGTGCAAGCGCGAAAGGGCAACTGCTTGAGCATTCACCACAGAGCACATTCCTGCCCCATGCTCGCGCAGCGCAGTTCGCTGAGCGCCACTACTTCAGCGCTGAACGGACGCTAAAGTTCTTCACTAGGGGCACGCTCATGCTGTTCTATGAATCCGGCAAGGGCCGTGGCGCGGCCGCCATCGTTGCGATCGGCCGGGTCCAGCGGGCTTTCCTGAGGCAGGATGGCGCTATTGATCGGTCAGACTTCGACCCGTCTGTGCTGAATGCTCAAACGCTCGCCTCCATCGGCACTTCAAAGGCCAAGCCCGGCCTGTTCGACGTGCGGCCAGCTGTAGTCGCTGCCCGCTGCTGGCGCAAAGATTCGGGGCTGGGAGTTGGGAAATGCGGCGTC
>JAFECV010000672.1 GCA_018241985.1 Pseudomonadota bacterium
GCAGAACGGCGGCTACGATTTGGTCAAGTAAACAGCACGTCTTGGCCTAAACTCTCGACTTCGCGTGCCGACGGGTCCGAACCGGTCGGCATGTTTTTTGTCCGTTGACGCACTTTGCTGGTTTTCTGAGGCAAGAACGATGAAAAAAAACTGGATGCTCGGCCTGCTCGCGGCGGCCGCGGTTTCGCTGCCTGCGCTCGCGCAGGCCGAGGAGCCGATCGTGATCGGCGCGGTGATCGCTCAGACCGGCCCGGTGTCGTCGCTGGGCGAGGGCGAGGTGAAGGCGATCAACATGTTCGTGAAGGACGCGAACGCCAAGGGCGGCGTCGCCGGCCACCCGCTCAAGGTCGTGATCCTGGACAGCGCCGGCGACCCGCAGAAGGCGGTGCTGAACGTGCGCAAGCTGATCACCGAAGAGAACGCGGCGGGCATCATCTGCTGCACTACGACGCCGGAATCGATGGCGATCATCGACACCATCCAGCGCGCCCAGGTTCCGACCATTTCACTGGGTTCCGCGGCGACGATCGCGGAGCCCGCGTCCGAGCGCCACTGGATGTTCAAGCCGTCGCCGACCGACGCGATCATGATCGGCGTCGAAGTCAGCGACATGAAGAAGCGCGGCGTCAAGACCGCCGGCTATCTGGGCTTCAACAGCGCCCTCGGCCACGCCGGCCTCACCGAATTCCAGAAGGCCGCCCCGGCCGCCGGCATCAAGATCGTCGACGTGGAGCAGTTCGCACCGGCCGACACGAATCTGAGCGCGCAGGGGGCCAAGCTCGCAGCGGCGAACCCGGATGCGATCCTGATCATCGGCAATCCGCCGGGGGCCAATGTGGCGCAGAAGGCGATCCAGGACGCAGGCTACAAGGGCACGATCTACCAGACCTACGGCGTGACGAACGAGACCTACCTGCGCCTGGGTGGCGCCAGCCTGAACGGCACGCGCATCTCGGTGCCGCCGGTCACCGTCTACAACCATCTGCCCGATTCGCGCCCCTTCAAGCCGGTGGTGGAAAAGTTCGTCAAGGACTACAAGGCCGCCTACAACGGGGAAATCCCGAGCAATTTCGCCGCCTTCGGCTATGCCGGCATCCGCCTGTTCTCCACAGTCGCCGGCAACGAACTCTCCGGCGGCAAGGTCAAGCTGGCCGACACCACCGCGCTGCGCAAGGCATTGCGCGACGGCATCGAGAACCTCCGTGGCTTCCAGAGCGTGAACGGCACGTACAACTTCTCGGCGACGGACCATGTCGGCCTCGACGCGAGCTCGATCACCATGGTGACCGTCGAGAACGGCGGCTACGCGGTGGCGCACTGAGATCGCCCAGTCCTCATCGCCCCGTCACCCACGCTTGACAAGCGCCGCGCGATGCCACCGGGACTCGAGAGTGCCTTCCAGGGTGCGGGCGGCGCTGCTCTGCAAGCGCTCGATCGGATGAACCGGGACTAGTGCGATGACGAGCAACACCGCGCT
>JAFECV010000673.1 GCA_018241985.1 Pseudomonadota bacterium
GACCACGACTACCACAACGAAAACCTTCGGCTTCTAACGATCAACCAATGCGCTCGAAGGTTAACCTGTTGCTTCTTACGGTATTACTGTTCGCGTGCGGAGATGACAACAGGTTTCCGATTCAATGGTACGAGCCAAATGAGGTCAAGGTTAAAATAGACCCCACCAAAGAGAACAAGATTGCCACACCGAATGGTGTGGTTGTACGAATACCTGCTGGCTCCTTCGTTACCGACAGCGATGGCAAGCCACTCAGAGACTCTTGCACGATTGTTCTTCGCGACTTGGTTTACTTACCTGATATGCTGTTTAGTGGCATGGGCACCATCACTACCTCAGGTGGAATCCTATCTACCGGTGGAATGCTCTTGCTTGCTACGGATACCCTTAGCCATATTCGCTTCTGTGATACCTGCGCCGTAGACTGCTACTTTCCTCGAAAGCATGCCGTCGTTCCGGACATGAACTTATATGAACTGTCCGGTGGGGCCTGGCAATGGAAAGATTCTGCCGAGGGTGCCACTTTTCAAGTTGGCAATCGCTTCTGGCAGGGTGATACAGCGCTGTCTCCAGACGAGATGGACCGCCGCAGGTTGGAGTATGAGAAGTCCATGGAATATTACGTCTTCAAATACAACAGCTTTGGCTGGATCAACTGCGACGCCTTGCTTACTCAGTTTGACGATAGGGGCACCTTGCGTTGTAAGGTGCAGTCCGGAGACTCATTAGTCGTGCGCCTCATCATCCCCGAGCTACGGTCCATCATTACAGGCCACGTACTAGGCGACGTTGTGCAGTTCGATGAAGTTCCAGCGAACAGGTCGATCCAGTTGTTTGCCTTTGGGAAGCGCGATGAGGCACCTTGTTACTATGCCAAGGAGGTTGTTGTTACTGATGATCTTGTCGTCAACATAGAGCCTGTTTTCGCTTCAGTTGAACAGATACGGGAGCATGCGGACAAGGTGTGTCGTGCCCCCAACTAGCGCGAGCATGTAGTTTATCACTGGCGCGTGCGTCCACGCACGTGCCTTGTCCCTGCTGCTGCGGATCAGTGATCCTTGCGCTCACTTCTTCTTCCCGAACCGTTCTTGATGCAAGGGTGAAGGCCACCGGTGATGGGGGGCGGCGTTCTGCAGCTCGTTGATGTGGCTGATGGCCTGGAGGAAGAGGCGTGGATCGCGCCTGAGCTCCTCGGGCAGCTCGTTGGCGGGTTCCAGATCCTTGTAGACCATCATCATCACCTGGAAACCCTTCGTCGCTTGCGGGTCCATGAGCTTGTGCAGGCTTTGGGCCAGGATGCGGGGATCGGAAGAGCGTGGCAGGTCTTCCAGGCCCAGGATGATCTTGGCGGCGGCGAGGATGCCCGGATCGGTCTGTCGGCTGCTGTTGCGCTGGACGAAGGATAGGAAGTCCATGGGGGCTACTTGGCGTTGAGTTCGACCAGCCCGGCGATCATGCGCTGGACGCTGGCGCGGTC
>JAFECV010000674.1 GCA_018241985.1 Pseudomonadota bacterium
CGGCACGCCGAGCAGTTGGCTCGCGCGGGCCTCGAGCGCCGGACGAAACTCGTCGATTCGCGGCACAATCCAGCCGTGCAACACCCCCCAGGCCAGGCCGAGCACCAGCCATGCCAGCACCAGCAGCCACAACACCCATTGCGCTGCGGCGGCGGATACGCGTAGCAACCGCGACGGAGCGGGGGTCAGTTCATTCATCGGCAACGGGGGAGTGAGGGAAATTATGACCCGCGCCAGCAGCATCGGTTCGGGGCCTGCGCTTGCCGCAACGATGGGCCCGGACGGGGGCGCCGCGGCGTCCCCCGCATCGCCGCCCTCTTCATCCCTCGCTTCGTATTCACGTTTCGTGCAGCGGGTGCGCCGGCGCCATGCCGGCGAACTCGCGCTGCTGCCGGCGGGCGCGCCGCGGCGCGGCGCGATGCAGCAGTCGCTCGCGGCGCTGCAGACACAGGGCCTGGACACCGCGGCGGCGCTGCGCGTGCTGCGCCAGTTGGTGCTCGAGCGGCTCGTCACGCTGGACTGCGAACAGCAGGCGCCGCTCGAAGTCGTGACGCTGGCGATGACCGAACTCGCCGAGGTCGCGCTCGACCTCGCCTGCGCCGAGGCCTTTGTCGAGCTCGACGCGCGCCATGGCGCGCCGCTCGCGCCGGACGGCGCGCGCGCAAGGCTGTGGGTGGTCGGCATGGGCAAGCTCGGCGCGCGCGAGCTCAACGTCTCGAGCGACATCGACCTGATCTACGTTTACGACCACGACGGCGAGACCGCCGGCACGAGCGAAGGGCGCGGCCGCATCACGAACCACGAATACTTCGCGAAGGCGGTGAAGATCGTGTACGGGCTGATCGGCGACATCACCGAGCACGGCTTCGTGTTCCGCGTCGATCTGGCGCTGCGCCCGCACGGCAACTCGGGACCGCCCGCCATCTCGCTCGGCGCGCTCGAGGACTACCTGCAGGCGCAGGGCCGCGAGTGGGAGCGCTTCGCCTGGCTCAAGAGCCGCGTGGTCGCGCCGCGCGCCGTGATCGAGGACCGCTCCGCGCAGGCGCTCGGCGGCATCGTGCTGCCGTTCGTGTTCCGCCGCTACCTCGACTACAGCGTGTTCGACGCGCTGCGCGTGCTGCACGACCAGATCCGCGAGCACGCGAACCGGCGCAGCGCGGGCCGGCCCGAGCGCGCGAACGACGTGAAGCTGTCGCGCGGCGGCATCCGCGAGATCGAGTTCACCGTGCAGCTGCTGCAGGTGGTGCGCGGCGGACAGTTCCCCGAGCTGCGCTGCCGGCCGACGCTGGAAGCGCTAGAGCGCCTCGCGCGCGCCGGCCTGATGCCGCAGGCCACGTCCGACGCGCTCACCGCGGCCTATGGGTTCCTGCGCCGCGTCGAGCACCGGATCCAGTACCTGGACGACCAGCAGACCCACCTGCTCCCGACCGCCAGCGAAGACCTGGCGTGGATCGCCAGGACGCTTGGCTTCGCGGA
>JAFECV010000675.1 GCA_018241985.1 Pseudomonadota bacterium
TCATCATCCACGTCGAAGCGCCCTTTGCAGAGCGTGGGATAGCCGGCGTTTTCGCCGTTGCCGTAGCGGTCGATCAGCACGCCGTTCAGGCGCGACTCGACCCCGGCGGGGGTTTCTTTCCAGCGCACGAACTTGGCCGGCGAGCACACGCCATGCGTGTTCGGCGATTCGCCGGTGGCGTAGGACGAGAGCGCGCAGCGGCCCTCGACCATCACGCACAGGCTGCCGAAGCCGAACACCTCGATCTCCACCGGTGTGCGCTGCACCACCTGCCGCACCTGTTCCAGTGAGAGCACGCGCGGCAGCACCGCGCGCTGAATATTGAATTGCTGGTGGTACAGGTTGATCGCGTCGGCATTCGTCGCCGAGCCCTGCACCGACAGGTGCAGGCGCAGGCCCCGGTGCTTCTCGTGCGCATGGCGCATCAGGCCGGGGTCGGCGAGGATCACCGCATCGACGCCCCAGGCGGCAGCCCGATCCAGCGCCGAACGCCACGGCGCCGGGTTGCTCGCCTGCGGGTAGGTGTTGAGCGCCAGCAGCACCTTGCAGCCGCGCGCATGGGCGTAGGCAATGCCGTTCTGGATCGCGGTCTCGTCGAAGTTCAGCCCCGCGAAGTTGCGCGCGTTGGTCGCGTCGCGCAGGCCGAGGTAGACGCAGTCCGCACCGCCGTCGACGGCGGCCTTGAGCGCGGGCAGGCTGCCGGCGGGGCAGACCAGTTCGGGAGTGGTGGGCCCGGGAGGGAGATTGGCGGCGGCGGTCACGATCAGTTCTCGACGAGCGCATGCACGCAGCGTAGCCGCGGCACGGCGGGGGCTACCTTAGGGCGCCCGACGAGTCGATGACTTGATTTCGGTCAACAGGGTGCGCGTTCACGCCAAAACGGCTGGTGGCTTCAAAGCGAGGCACCGACGCGCAGGCTGGCGGATACTCGGCAAGGAACGGAGCCACACTGACCATAGGTGAACGACGATGCCGAACGCTGCCACCGGAGACACTTTTCCACGCGGCAAGATCGCGGGCGTGCACGCCGCGCCGGTCCATATGGATCGCGACCGGACGCTCGACAAGGTGGACGCCCTCACCGGCGAAGCCGCACGCGCAGGCGCGAGGATCGTCGCCTACCCGGAGTCGTTCCTGCCCGGCTTTCCGCTGTGGTGCCTGGTGCAGCGGCCGATCGACATGCACGCGCACTTCCAGGAGCTGTACGCGAACGCCATCGAATTGCACGGCCCGCACGCGCGCCGGCTGGGGCAGATCGCGAGCAAGCACCGCGTCTGGCTGAGCATGGGCGTCACCGAGCGCAGCCCGGTCAGCATGGGGACGCTCTACAACACCAACCTGGTGTTCGATCCCGAGGGCAGGCTGGTGAACCACCACCGCAAGCTCGTCGCGACCTGGGCCGAACGCCTGGTGTGGGGGCACGGCGACGGCGCGGGCCTGCGCGTGGTCGACACGGACGCGGGCAAGCTGGGC
>JAFECV010000676.1 GCA_018241985.1 Pseudomonadota bacterium
CAGCGAAGACGGCAGGAGCCAGATCCAGTTGCGGGCCGATGGGCAGACCGTCTGGCTGACGCAACTGGAGATGGCCGAGCTTTTCAACGCCACCAAGCAGAACATCTCGCTGCATCTGAAGAACCTCTTTGACGAGGGAGAACTGGACCCCGCCGCAACTGTCAAGGAATCCTTGACAGTTCAAATCGAAGGCGCGCGCGAGGTGCGCCGGCCTGTCACGCTCTACAACCTCGACGCCATCCTGGCCGTGGGCTATCGGGTGCGCTCGCCGCGCGGGGTGCAGTTCCGCCGCTGGGCCAGCACGGTGCTCAAGGAGTACCTGCTCAAGGGCTTCGTGATGGATGACGAGCGGCTGAAGAACCCCGACGGCCGCCCGGACTATTTCGACGAGGTGCTGGCGCGCATCCGCGACATTCGTGCGTCGGAAAAGCGCTTCTACCAGAAGGTGCGCGACCTGTTCGCGCTGGCGAGCGACTACGACAAGACCGACCGTGCCACACAGCAGTTCTTTGCCACGGTGCAGAACCTGCTGCTGTATGCGGTGACGCAGCACACCGCTGCCGAGATCGTGCTGGCGCGGGCCAATCCGGCCGACCCGCATTTCGGCCTGCTGAGCTGGAAGGGTGCGCAGGTCCGCAAGCAGGACATCGTCATCGCGAAGAACTACCTGACCGAGGACGAGATCGACACCCTCAACCGGCTGGTGGTGATCTTTCTGGAGACGGCCGAGCTGCGCGCCAAGCGGCAGGCCATCACCCACATGGCTTTCTGGCAAGAGAACGTGGGGCAGATCATCGCCAGCAACGGATTTCCGCTGTTGAAGGGCGCGGGCAGCATCAGCCATACGCACATGGAGGCGGAGGTTGGCACGCGCTTTCTGGACTTTGACCAGCGCCGCAAGGCCGAAGAGGCGCAGGCCGCCGACGTGCAGGACGAGGCAGAGTTGGAGGTCCTGGAAAACAAGATCAAGCACCGCAAGGGCAGATCCTCATGACCGAACAAGACCAGAAACAGCTGGGCAAGACCCTCTGGAACATCGCCGACCAGTTGCGCGGGGCGATGAATGCGGATGACTTCCGCGACTACATGCTGTCGTTCCTGTTCCTGCGCTACCTGTCGGACAACTACGAGCAGGCGGCCAAGAAGGAACTGGGGGCGGACTATCCAGGTCAGATCGACAGCTCCGTCTCCACGCCGTTGCAGCTTTGGTACGAAGGAAATATTGAAGACGTCGCAGATTTCGAGAAGCAAATGCGCCGCAAGGTGCATTACGTCATCAAGCCCCACTTCCTATGGGGCAGCATCGTTCAAAAGGCGAAGTTCCAGGACGATGAGTTGCTCGACACGCTGCAAAAGGGCTTCAAGTACATTGAGGAAGATTCCTTTCAGAGCAACTTCCAGGGCTTGTTCTCGGAAATCAACCTTGCGTCCGACAAGCTGGGGCGGAAGTACGAGGAGCGCAACGCCAAGCT
>JAFECV010000677.1 GCA_018241985.1 Pseudomonadota bacterium
TGGCACGAAGGCGCGGGCCGCAAACCGGCCCAGGGCGAGCTCGCCGCCGACAGTCTCGACCTGGCCGTGCTCGGGCGCATCGCGAGCCGGATTCCGCTCGCGCAGGCCGCGCACAAGGCATTGGATGCGTACGCGCCGCGCGGCCGCGTTTCGCAGCTGCAGGCGAGCTGGCAGGGCCCGCTCGAAACCCCCACGGCCTATGCCGCCAAGGGTCGGGTCACCGGGCTCGAGATCGCCGCCGAACCGGCGGCACCGGCCGCACATGCGGCGCAGGCAGGGCGCTCGACCGTTCCGCCGAAGCTGGGCCGCCCCGGCATTGGCGGCGCGAGCGTCGATTTCGACCTGACCCAGACCGGCGGCCAGGCCCGGCTCGCGATCGCGAATGGCAGCTTCACGCTGCCCGGCCTGTTCGAGGACGCAACGCTGCCGCTGGATCGACTGTCCGCGAACCTGCGCTGGCAGGTCGCGGGCAGCAGCATCATGGCGCAGCTCTCGGGCGTGCAGTTCGCCAACGCCGACGCGCAGGGCGCGTTCAACGCCGAATGGCGCACCAGCGACCCGGCCAAATCGAAGGACCACGCGCGCTTTCCCGGCGTGCTCTCCCTGCAGGGGCAGCTCACGCGCGCGCAGGCGAACCGGGTGTACCGCTACCTGCCGCTCGAGCTGCCGGCCGACGTGCGCGACTACGTGCGCGACGCGGTCGGCAAGGGCAGCGCCAGCGCGGTGCAGTTCACGGTGAAGGGCGACCTGCATGACTTTCCGTTCACCGATGCGAAGCAGGGCGTGTTCCACATCAGCGCCGACCTGCACGACGTGTCGTACGCGTTCGTGCCGCGCCGGCTGCAGGCGGCCGGCGAGAAGCCCTGGCCGGCGCTGACCGGTCTCTCGGCGCAGCTGGTGTTCGACCGGCGCGCGATGCAGGTGAAGAACGCGGTCGGCCGCTTCGACAACCGCCTGCCGCTCACGCGCGCCGACGTGCAGATCAAGGAGCTGTCGAACGCGACGGTGGAAGTCGACGCGCAGACCCGCGCGCCGCTGCAGGACATGCTCGCGTTCGTCGCGAACTCGCCGCTCGACGTGATGACGGACCAGGTCCTGACCCACGCGAGCGCGACCGGCCCGGCCGAGCTGAAAATTCAGATGGCGCTGCCGATCGCCGATCTCCACAAGCTCAAGCTCCAGGGCAGCGTGGCGCTGTCCGGCAACGACCTCGACCTGATGCCGCAAGTGCCGGTGCTCTCGAAGACGCAGGGCGTCGTGCGCTTTTCCGAGACTGGGTTTCGCATCGACAACGCGAAGGCGCGCGTGCTCGGCAGCGACGTCGCCATCGGCGGCGGCCTGTACTTCGGCAGCGGCACGGCGCCGGCCGGCGTGCCGACCACGATCCGCGCGCAGGGCCGCGTCAGCGCCGCCGCGCTGCAGCAGGCGAAGGCGTTCGGCTCGGCGGCGGGCCTCGCTGCGCGCGCCAGCGG
>JAFECV010000678.1 GCA_018241985.1 Pseudomonadota bacterium
GTTCAAGGTGTTGTCGTTCGCGGCCGGGGGCTTTCTGGCCGGCATCGCGGGCAGTCTGTACGCGTTCTACGTGTTCTCGGTCAGCCCCGGCGGGTTCCTGAACCTGAACTGGACGCTCTATCCGATCCTGATGTGCGTGATGGGCGGCAACGGGACCGTTTTCGGTCCGGTGCTTGGCGCGTTCGTCATGACCGCGGTGTTCTCGGCGGCCAACGTGTGGTTGCCCAGTGCGCATCCCATCCTCTCAGGCGCGTTGATCATCCTCGTGATGCTCTTCATGCCCAACGGTATCTTGAAGGCCCAAGACACGAAACAAGGCGTGCGCTGGCGACAGCGAGGGCGAGGCAGCCGGCAACACGCCGACGCCGTGGTCAACCCAGCAAGTCGACAAGGAGACTGAGATGAAGAAGCGAGAGATGTTGAGTCTGATGGCCGGTACTGCGGCGGGCGCGATGCTTCCCGGTGTCAGTTTCGCGGCAGCGCCTACCGAAGTACGGATCGGCGCGCCGATCTCGATGACCGGGCTGCTCGCCGCGGATGGCCTTGACGAAAAATGGTCCTACGAGCAGGCGGTCGCCGATGTCAACGCAAAGGGCGGCATCTTCATCAAGGAAGCCGGCAAGAAGCTGCCGGTCCGGCTGATCGTGGCCGACGATCAGAGCGACTCGGCCAAGGTCACCGACGCGATGGAGCGGCTGATCAAGATCGACAAGGTCGATCTGCTGCTGTCGACCCATGGCGGCGACCTGAACATGGCCGGTGCGCTGGCAGCCGAGAAGTACAAGAAGTTCTACATGATCACCACGCTGTGGCCGCACATGTGGACGCCGAAGAAATTCAAGTGGTCGGCGCTGTTCTTCTACGACGCAGGCGGCGGCGCCGAGGTGCCGTTCAAGATCTGGGAGACGCTGCCGCAGAACGAGCGCCCGACCAAACCCGCGGTCGTGATGGAGGATTCACCCGACGGCCAGGGGTTCGGCGGCGCCTTCAAGGCGATGGCGAAGAAGCACAACGTCGAAATCGCGCTCGACGAGCCGCTGGCGCTGGGCGCGAAGGACTACTCCGCCTACATCCTGAAGATGAAGGCCAAGGGGATCGATGCAGTGCTGCTGTTCTGCAATCCGTCGGACTCGATCACGCTGGTACGCCAGATGAAGGAGCAGAACTTCAGCGCCCCGTATTTCCATGGCTGGAAGGGAACCTGGCCGAAGGAGTTCGAGGAGGCGCTGGGGCGCGCGGCCGACTACGTCCTGGCTGACGGATTCTGGTCACAGGACTATCCCTACGCGGGTGCGAAGCAACTGGGTGAACGCTACGAAAAGCAGTTCAAGAAGCAGAGCGTGACGATCGGCATGTTCTACGCGAATGCGCAGGTGTTGCTGCAAGCGGTCGCCCACACCGGCTCCGTCGATCCGAAGACCGTGCGCGACGCGGTGGTGGGTCACGAGTTCAAGGACACGGTGCAGG
>JAFECV010000679.1 GCA_018241985.1 Pseudomonadota bacterium
CCTTGCCGGTCGTTTCGCGTCCCGGTGTTCGCGCGCCACGTCGCGGGCACTTCGCACCCTCTCGCTGAGTGGGCCGGCCCGAAATCCGGTACAAACCCCAGTTCAGCCGGGCCCGGCTATCCATTAGGCTGGCCGGTTCTTCCCCATCGACACAATCAGAGGAGACTTGCAAAATGAGTTCATCGTCCGCCAACGGCAACCTCAGCCGCCGCCTCGTGCTGTCGCGCAGCGCCGCCGTGATCGGCGCCGGCACCGCCGGCCTGCTGCTGCCGCAGATCGCGCGTGCGCAATCGGGCAAGGTGCGCGTCGGCTTCATGCTGCCGTACACCGGCACCTACGCCCAACTCGGGGTGGCGATCGAGAACGGCGTGCGCATGGCGATCGCCGAGAAGGGCGGCAAGCTGGGCGGACGCGAGATCGAGTGGTTCAAGGTCGACGACGAGTCGGAGCCGTCCAAGGGCGTCGAGAACGCCAACAAGCTGATCCAGCGCGACAAGGTCGACGTGCTGATCGGCACCGTGCACTCGGGCGTGCAGATGGGCATCCACAAGGTGGCGCGCGAGTCGGGCGTGCTCAACATCATTCCGAATGCCGGCGTGCTGCCGGTGACGCGCGCGCTGTGCGCGCCCAACGTGTTCCGCGCCAGCTTCACCAACAGCCAGCCCACGCTGGCGCTGGGCAAGCCGATGGTGGACCGGGGCCTGAAGAAAGCGGTCTGGATCACGTGGAAATACGCCGCGGGCGACGACGCGCTGGAAGGCTTCAAGGAAAGCTACACCAAGGCCGGTGGCACCATCGTCAAGGAGTTGGCCTTGCCTTTCCCGAACGTCGAGTTCCAGGCGCTGTTGACCGAGATTGCCGCGCTCAAGCCCGATGCCGTGGCCTGCTTCTTCGCCGGCGGTGGCGCCGCCAAGTTCATGAAGGACTACGCCGCCGCCGGCCTGCACGGCAAGATCCCGCTGTGGGGCTCGGGCTTCCTGACCGAAGGCACGCTCGAGGCCGCCGGCCCCGCTGCCGAGGGCGTGATGACCACGCTGCACTACGCCGACTCGCTGGACACGCCGCGCAACAAGCAGTTCCGCACCGCCTACGCCCAGCAGTTCAAGATGCAGCCCGACGTGTACGCGGTGCAGGGCTACGACTCGGGCCAGCTGCTGATCGCTGGCGCCAACGCCGTCAAGGGGGATCTCGCCAACAAGCCGGTGCTGTACAAGGCGATCGAGAGCGCCGTGATCGACAGCCCGCGCGGCAAGTGGACCATGAGCAAGGCACACAACCCGGTGCAGGACATCTACCTGCGCGAGGTGAAGAAAGGCGACAACGTGGTGGTCGGCGTCGCCGCCAAGGCGCTGGCCGATTCCGGCGCCGGCTGCAAGCTGACCTGAGAACCTGCCCCATTCGTTTGACAACGGTGGAGCGATCCACCGTTTTTTCTGGTCTGATCGAGCTGCCATTGCCCACCCC
>JAFECV010000067.1 GCA_018241985.1 Pseudomonadota bacterium
ACCGAGGCGGTGTACGTGAAGGTGCGCGGCGTCACCGACGTGGAAAGCGGCTACAGCAACGGCCACGCCGAGCATCCGAGTTACGAGCAGGTCTGCACCGGCCGCACCGGGCATGCGGAGGTGGTTCGTCTCACCTACGACCCGGCGCAGATCGGCGTGCGCGAAATCCTCGAGATTTTCTTCTTGATCCACGACCCGACCACGCCGAACCGGCAGGGCAACGACACCGGCACCCAGTACCGCAGCGGCATCTACTGGTCGACCGAAGCGCAGAAAAAAGTTGCCGACGACATGATCGCCGAGCTGACCGAGGGCAAGGCGTACGGCGCGCCCATCGTCACCGAGGTGCTGCCGGTCTCGAACTACTGGCCGGCCGAGGACTACCACCAGGACTTCTTCGAGAACAACCCGACCCAGGGCTACTGCATGGCGGTCGCGGCGCCCAAGGTCGCGAAGTTCCGCAAGACGTTTGCGGAGCGGGTGAAGGGCTGACGCATCGCCGGCCCAGGGCGCGAGCCGCTCGCCTAGGGCGCGAGCCGTTCGCGGATCCAGCCGGCGGCACCGTCACGCCGATAGCGCAACCGGTCGTGCAGCCGGCTTTTGCGGCCTTGCCAGAACTCGTAGGTGTCCGGCACCAGCCGAAAGCCGCCCCAGTGCGGCGGGCGCGGCGGATGCAGCAGGAACTGCGCACCGTATTTCGCCGCGTTCGCGACCAGCACGCCGCGCCCGGCGATCACCTGGCTTTGCGGGCTGGCCCAGGCGCCGATGCGCGAATCGAGCGGCCGGCTCTTGAAGTAGGCGTCGCTCTCGCCCTCGCTCGCTTTCTGGACCACGCCCTCGATCCGCACCACACGCTCGAGCTCGACCCAGTGGAACTGCAGCGACGCATACGGGTTGCCGGCAAGCTCCCGGCCCTTGCGGCTCTCGTAGTTCGTGTACCAGACGATACCGCGCGCGTCGTAGCCCTTCAGCAGCACCACGCGCGTGCTCGGGCGCAGGTCGCTGCCGACCGTGGCCAGCGTCATCGCGTTCGGCTCGGGCACTTCGGCCGCGATCGTCTCGGTGAGCCACTGGTCGAACTGCGCGAGCGGATCGGCGTGGGAGGCGGTCTCGTCGAGTTCGGCGCGCCCGTAGTTTCGGCGCAGATCGGCGACGCGGTCGGAGGTCTTTGTCATACTCGGCAGTATAAAAACAGCGGGCGCGAATTCTGCTCCTGCGCCGGCTTGATCGAATCGGCCCGAATGTCCACCGCTGACTAAATGTCCACCGAACCGCCCTCGACGCCGCCGACCGTGCTGGTGCTCGCCTCCGGCCGCGGCGAGCGCTTTGCCGCATCCGGCGGCACGGTGCACAAGCTGCAGGCGAAGCTTGCCGGCCGCACCGTGCTCGAACGCACGCTGGCCGCGGTGCGCGCGAGCGGGCTGCCCTGGCATCTGGAAGACGCCGGCCACCCCGGCATGGGCGACTCGATCGCCGCCGCCGTCGCCGCGGCGCCGCACGCTTGCGGCTGGCTGATCCTGCCCGCCGACCTGCCGCTGGTGCGGCCCGAGACGCTGCGCGCGGTCGCGGCAGCATTGCGGGAGCACGAAGTGGTGGTGCCGATGGTGCAGGGCCAGCGCGGCCACCCGGTCGGATTTTCCGCCACGTGCCGCGCCGACCTGCTGAAATTGCAAGGAGATCGCGGCGCAGCCGGCGTCATTCGTTCGCATGATGCTATTGAATTGATAGTGAACGACATCGGCTGCGTGACCGACATCGATACGCAGGATGACCTCGCACGGGCCGAGGCGCTGCTCGCGGGCCGCGGCTGAACGGCTCTGGCCGCGCCGGTTAAAGGCCGTTTTCGTTCGGATCGCTGGCCTGATCGGATCGCTTCTCATCCTGCCGACAGTAATCGCGCAGACGTACCAGGGCGCGATACATCGCGTCGCGTTCCGCGGGCGGAAGCGTGCGGATGGCAACTGCCTGACGCGCCCGGGCGATCGGGATGACCTGACGGTGCAGCAACTCGCCCTGCGGCGTGATGGCGCACCATAGCTTCGTGCGCGGCTTGTCACTCTCGGACTCGAGGTGCACCAGGTCGCGGCTTTCCAGCAACCGAAGCGTGCGGCTGACCAGGGCCTTGTCGGACGTGGACTGGATCACGAGTTCGCCGAAGGCGATGCGCCCGGCATGTGCGACCAGCGACAGCACCCGCCATTCGGGAACCGTCAAACCGAACTGCTCTGCGTAAGGCACGGTCAACATGCGCCGCAGCGCATTTCCGACCTGGCTCATCAGGGTCGTGAGAAAGACGTCGACGGTCAGGTTCGTGCCCTCTTCGTCGAGTTCGGTCCAGGGCGTGGGCGGGGCGGTATTGGTCATGAGAGGGCGATGGCCATGGGGCATCAAAAAAATCCGCGACTAAGAAAATTTTGAAATGTCAATCCGTACATGCTATCTGTTGATTAATCAACAAATAATCTAGAGTTTGTTCCATTAAAGGGTTGATGTTTTATATGTGGATCAAATAACTGTGTTTCCGCATCCGGCTGAGGCCGTGCCGATTGTGAACGGTGTCCCTGCAGGGCGCATCAGGCCAGGCCGCGGCGCCGGCCGAGTCAGCGGCATTTATCGGGCGTCCGATTCATTCGAAAGCGAGCTCCGTCATGACAGCTGAATCCGACACGACTGCTCCGCCGAGCCCGGCCAAGCTCGGTAGCGACGTTCCGCAGGTCACCGCGCGTGCCAAGGTGCTGGGGCGCGCAGTCTATGCCGGGGACGCCAAGCTGCCGGGCATGCTGCACGCGAAGGTGCTGCGCAGCCCGCATGCGCATGCGCGCATCCTGCGCATCGACACGTCGGCAGCGCGTGCATTGCCGGGCGTGAAGGCGGTCCTGACGGGGGCCGATGCGCCGCGTGCCATGTGGGGCGTCAGCCATAAGGAGCGGCGCATTCTGGCCGAAGACGAGGTCCGCTTCGCGGGCGAGGAAGTCGCCGCAGTGGCCGCGGTGAGCGAAGAGATCGCGCGTGACGCGCTCGATCGCATCGTCGTCGAGTACGAAGAACTCCCCGCGATTCTGACGCCCGACGAGGCGCTGGACGAAGACGCGCGCGGCGTGCACCCCGGCCGCGGCAACATCGCGCACGAGATCCGGTTCGAATGCGGCGATGTCGATGCGGAGCTGGCGCAGGCCGACCTCGTGCACGAGGCGACCTACAGTACCCGTGCACAGTATCCGGGCTACATGGAGCCGATGGCCTCACTGGCCTCGGTCGATCCGGAAGGTAGGCTGGTCATGCTGACCTCGACCCAGTCGGTGTTCCTCGCGCGGGCGCGGCTCGCCGCAGCGCTAGAGCGTCCGGTGTCGAGCATCCGGGTCATGCAGGCCGCGACCGGCGGCGCTTTCGGCGCCAAGATCGTCGAGGACGACAACCAGCTCATCGCCGGCCTGCTGGCGCTGCGCACCGGGCGTCCGGTGCGTCTCGTCAACAGCCGTCTGGAGGATTTCCTGGCCGCCTGCACCAGCGTGCCCGAGCGCATCTGGCTCAAGCTGGGAATGACCCGCGACGGCCTGATCGTCGCGAAGGACGTTCGCATCGTCGCCGACTGCGGTGCCTATGCAGGTTTGTCGGGCGAGGTCATGCATGTCAGTGCGATGCGCAGCGACAACATGCATCGATTGAAAAACGTGCGCTGCGACGCAAGGCTCGTTTATACGAACACGCCGCCGCATGGCGCCTTTCGAGGCTTCGGCGGCCAGCAGATGCTGTTCGCACTCAACAGCCACATCGATGCCATGGCCGCACGGCTGGGGCTCGATCCGGTGCAAGTGCATAAGCGCAATGGCGTCGAAACCGGCGATGTGAGCGTGCACGGATGGAAGATGGGAAGCGTCGGCCTGAAGGACTGCATCGACCAATGCACCGAGGCGATCGGATGGCATGACAAGCGCGGTCGGCAGCGCGGCTCGGCCGGTGGCCTGAAGCGCCGCGGCGTCGGCATGGCGGCCGCAATGCACGTCAGCGGCAACCGGACGATGGGCAACTGGGATGGCTCGACCGTGGTGGTGCGGATCAACGAAGACGGCCAAGCGGCCGTTCTCAGCGGCGAGTGCGACATGGGGCAGGGCGCGACGACGATGCTGACCCAGATCGTGGCGCACGAGCTCGCGTTGCCGCTGTCGCGCGTGCGCGTGGTGCCGCCGGACACCGACAACGCTCCCTTTGCCCTCGGTACGTTTGCCTCACGCGTCACGATCGTTGCCGGCAACGCGGCTGCCGGCGCCGCGCGCGCGGTACGCGACAAGCTGTTCGCGACGGCGGAGGCCATGCTCGAGGTGAATGCTGCCGATCTGGAACTGGCCGACGGCACGGTGCGGGTGCGCGGCACCGATCGCGCGCTCGGTTTTGCCGAGATCGCGCGTCAGCACATCTGGCGCCATGGCGGCGAGGGCATTCAGGTCAGCCACACCTGGGACGCCGCGACCGAGATGCATGACGCCCAGATGCACGGCAACGTCGCGCCGGCCTATTCGTTCGCCGCGCAGGCGGTGGAAGTCGAGGTCGACACCGAAACGGGGCAGGTCACCGTGCTCGACAGCTTCGTCGCCGACGACTGCGGCAAGGCGCTGAACCCGATGGCGGTCCATGGTCAGAGCAACGGCGCGGTCGGTCAATCGATGGGGTGGATGCTGTACGAGCAGCTGCACCTGGAGAACGGCCGCATCATGAATGGCAACTTTGCCGACTACACGATGCCGACGGCGGAGGCGCTGCCGATGCTGCGCTCGGGCATCGTCGAGTCCAGGGATCCGAACGGCCCATACGGCGCGAAAGGTGCGAGCGAGTGCGCCATCCTGCCGGGTGCGCCGGCAATCGCCAATGCCGTGTACGACGCGGTCGGCGTGCGCATCTACGACCTGCCGATCACGCCGGAAAAGGTGCTGGCCGGGCTTGCGACGCAGAAGGCGCAGCAGGAGAGGGTTGGTCATGCATGACTTCGACTACCTGGAGCCGCATTCCGTCGGGGAAGCCAGCCGCATGCTGGCCGATCTTGGCGACGACGCGCGGGTGATCGCCGGCGGCACCGCACTATTGCTCGGCATGCGCCAGCGCATGGTCGCGCCGACGCACCTGGTCTCGCTCGCAAAGCTGGAGCGTCTGCGCGGCATCGACTTTGACGAGAAGGCAGGACTGCGCATCGGCGCGCTGGTCCGCCATGTCGATGTGGCGCGCTCGTCGCTGGTGCGCAAGCATGTCCCTGTGCTGGCCAGCATGGCGGAACGTGTCGCCAATCCGCAAGTGCGCAACCAGGGCACCCTTGGCGGCAACCTCTGCTATGCGGATCCGTCCACCGACCCGCCGAGTTGCCTGCTGGCGCTGGATGCGACCGTGGTGCTTGGCAGCGCCCGCGGCGAGCGGTCGCTGCCGATCGAGCAGTTCCTGGTCGACTATTTCGCGACGGCGCTGGAACCCGATGAGCTGCTGCTCGAAATCCGCGTTCCGCCGCTTGCGGGCGATGTGCAGGGCGTCTATTCGCGCTTTCTGCGTACGGCGGCCGAGCATCGTCCGCTGGTCAACGTCGCCTTCGTCGCACGCCGCGAGGGTTCGCTGTGCCGCGATGCGCGCATTGCGGTGGGCGCGTCCACGCCCATCGCTTCACGCATGCGGCGTGCCGAGGACTTTCTCGAAGGCCGTACCGTCACGCCCGAGGTCGCAGCCGAGGCGGCCGCCATCGTCGCGCAGGACATCGAGCCGGTGTCGGACCTGCGCGGCAGCGCGGACTTCCGCCGCGACATGGTGCGCGCCGTGGCGCGCCGCACGGTGACCGAGCTGTTCGGCCTTTCCATCGACGAAGGAGTCGGCGCATGAGCACGCATCGGATCGAATGCATTGTCAACGGCGAGGCGCAGGGCGCCGAGGTGCCGGCGCGCCGGTTGCTGTCGGACTTCCTGCGCGACGATCTGCTGCTGACCGGCGCCAAGCGCGGCTGCGAAACCGGCACCTGCGGCGCCTGTTCCGTGCTGCTCGACGGCGAGGTGATCAAGTCCTGCCTGATGCTGGCGGTGCAGGCGAACGGCCGCGCGGTCACGACCATCGAGGGCCTGGCGCAGGGCGACGAACTGCATCCGCTGCAGGAGAGTTTCATGCAGTGCGGTGGCCTGCAATGCGGCTACTGCACGCCTGGAATGATCATGGCCGCGTGCGATCTGCTCGCAAACAACCCCGGACCCGATCAGGACGAAGTGCGCCACGGCCTCTCGGGCAACCTGTGCCGCTGCACTGGCTATGCGCAGATCGTGGAATCGATTCTGCAGGCGTCGCAGCAGATGACCGAAGAGACGAAACATGGAAATTGAAAAGACCCTGACCGTGTCCGCGCCGCGCGAGCTGGTCTGGGCGCTGCTGCTGGACCCGCAGGTGATGGCCGGCGCCGTGCCCGGCATGAAGTCGATCGAGGTCGTCAGCCCCACCGAGTACGTGGCGGTGATGCACCAGAAAATTTCCTTCATCAGCGCCAAGTTCAAGCTGCGCACGCATATCGTCGAGCAACGCGCGCCGGAATACCTACGGGCCGAGGGCACCGGCGAGGATGCATCCGTTGCCAGCTCGCTCAAGCAGCGCAGCGAGATCTTTCTTACGCCTGCGGCCAACGGTGGCACCGAACTACGCACCAAGGTCAACGTGGACCTGCTGGGGCGCCTGGGCACCTTCGGCCTGTCGGTGATGAAAACCAAGGCCGACCGGTTGTGGGAGGAGTTTGGAGCCAACCTGAAGGCGCGCATTGAGGGGGGAGATGTGCCGACGGCGACCGTCGCCACCGCGGCAAGTCCCTCGTCGATGGACACAGTCGTCGCCTCCACGGCTGCTCCTGTCGCGCCCACCCCGGTACTGGCTACAGGCGAATCTCCGGCCAGCGAGTCGGGCACCGCCCGCGCCGCGGCTACCCTGCCCCCCGCCGCGAACCCTGCGGTTGCGCCTGCGCCTGCGCCGTTGGGGGTCTCTGCCGAAGCGCCGGAGGAGCGCGATCGCAACGGCTGGCTGTCGCGGCTGTTGGGGTTCGGCCGGCCGGCGCGGACGAACCTGGACGCGAAGCCGTCCGGTCGCAGCATCCGCATCGAGGTGAGACAGCTCGATCGGACCATCACCGTCGAGTGGCCGGTGGAAGCTGCGGAACAGTGCCGAGACTGGTTGCGCGAGCTGACGAACCACCCGCAATGAGGGCGACTTCACCAATGATGGCGAGAGGTGGTGGTACCCCGCGCCGAATCCGCTGTGTTCCGGAAAAGCCACCCTCCGCGTCAAGTTTCCCGTAGAGGCAGGTGCCTCGATCCCCCTGCAGTGCTGCTGCATTTTTTCAAGAAGAGAGGCTTCTTCATGTTTCGTCGTATCCACTCCCTTCGAACCGTCCGTCGGGCGCTTGCCCTGAGTCTGCTCGGTGCCGCCGCGCTGGCCCAGGCCGCCGATCTCAAGGTCGGCGTCATCCTGCCGCTGTCGGGACCGGTCTCAGCGCAGGGACTGAGTGATGCCAAAGGCATCCAGGCCGGCCTGAAGTTCCAGGACACGGTCAATGGCCACAAGATCACCGTGATCCAGTTGGACGATGCCTCCGATTCGTCGGTTTCGGCCCGCAACGCGCGCAAGCTGATCGAGCAGGATCATGTCGACGTGCTGATCGGTACCGGCGGTGTTCCAGGCGCGATGGCCATCGCAGCCGTGGCGCGCGAGACGAAGACGCCGCTGGTCTCGTTCACGCCGTTGAACGTGACCGGCGAGGAAGCGGATTGGGCGAAGACGACGACCCAGTCCGCGTCGACGATGATCTCGGCCGTCGTCGGCCAGATGAAACGAGCCGGCGTGAAGACCGTCGGGTACATCGGCTTTTCCGATTCGTGGGGCGACCTCGCCTACGCGAGCCTGAAGAAGAGCGCCGACGCGGCGGGCATCAAGGTCGTTGCCGATGAACGCTATGCGCGTTCCGACAACTCGGTCACCGGTCAGGCGCTGAAGATCATGGCCGCGCAACCGGACGCCGTGCTCGGCGGCACGGCGGGCACGCCGGGAGCGCTGCCGTACATCGCACTGCGTGAGCGCGGCTACAAAGGTGCCATCTATGGAACCCACGGCCTGCTCGGGCCTGAATTCGTGCGCTTGGTCGGTGCGCCGGGGCAGGACCTGATCGTTCCGACCGGTCCGGCGCTCGTCGGCGACCAGTTGCCCGACAGCAACCCCAGCAAGACCATCATCGCCAGCTACCGCAAGGCCTACCAGGAGGTCAACGGCGAGCCGCCG
The DNA here is from genome assembly GCA_018241985.1 of Pseudomonadota bacterium. Taxonomy (GTDB): domain Bacteria; phylum Pseudomonadota; class Gammaproteobacteria; order Burkholderiales; family Burkholderiaceae_C; genus Rhodoferax_A. The sequence continues at coordinate 8,275 of JAFECV010000067.1, forward strand.
ACGGACGTGTTTTCGGCGTATGCCTTCGACGCCTGGCTTGTCGTCGCCCGGGCGGCGGCGAAGGTGCCGGCCAAGCTCGAACCCGGTACGCCGGCCTATCGTGCAGCGTTGCGCGACGCTATCGATGCGACCAAGGATTTACCCGCGACCGAGGGCGTGCTGAGCTACAAGCCGGGCACGCCCTATGGGACGGACGAACACTCGGTCGTTCTCGTCAGGCTGGACAAGTCCAAATGGGTCCTGCTGCCCTGAAGCTGCCGTCGACCCGAGGTCGAACCGACGTAGTCAGGCCGGGCCGCCGTCGGAAGGCGCTCGGCCTTCCGCCAGCGCCAGCAACCGCTGCAGCGCGTGGTCGTGGATGCCTTGCGCGCGCAGGCCGTGCAGCGTCTGGCGCGCGTAGTCCTGCGTGCTGCCATAGCGCCCGCGCGAGCGCACGAAGATGTCCTGGTACTGCTTGGGGCTGAGCTCGCCGGTGAAGCTCGGGCTGCGCCGCGACAGCGTGAACGCGAGCGCGCGGACTTCGCCCTGCGGCGTGCGGCAGGCGAGCCAGCGCGGGTCGTAGACGGCGGACGGCATCTCGCGCTGCCACAGCGTCGCCAGCACGTCGACCGCGTCGCG
>JAFECV010000680.1 GCA_018241985.1 Pseudomonadota bacterium
CGTTCCCGGCGACGGTCTATGCCCGCCTGATTGAGGAAGAGGACGGCACGCATAACCTGTTCTGGTCGCGCAGCAAGCCCCAGGCGGCCTGACGGCCGCCTGCGCCCCGCCCACGCGGCGGGGCGCTGTGCTGCGGATGCTGCGCTGCATCGGCAACCAGAAGGGATTGGCCTGGCAGTGTGCGGGATGCGATTTGCTTGGCTGCCAAGCAATGGCCTGAGTCTGTAGGGGTACATGCTGGGCGGGTCGGTGCTGCGCACCACCGGGCTTTGCGGGCTCCGCCCCGTGCCGACTACGCCGTCACGGCCATTCGGCTCCAATCCCTCCCGCCTTCGCGCCTGCGGCGCTGCGCGCTGCGCTTGCCTCCGGGGGATCGGCACCAGGCCCATCCCCGCCGCGCAGGCTTGGCGCCCCTCGATACCGCCGAACCGGCGTGCGCCGGATCGGCCCGGCAGGCGCTGGTCAGCTATGCCGCGCCGCTTGCCTTCAACACCACCTCCAGTTCCTGCCGCACCTGCGCCAGCAACTGCTCGGTCTGCTTCGGCTTCTTGCCCGCGTAGGCCAGCGTCAGCAGGGTGAGGGGGTGAACCTCCATCACGTCGCACAGCTCGGCCAGCTTGTTCAAGGTCGGGCTTTTGAGGTCGCGCTCCAGCGAACTCATGTAGGTGCGGCTGGATACGTCGGAGAACGCTTCCTGGCTCAGACCCCGTGCCTTGCGGATGGTCTTCAATGCCTCCGACAATGTGTGTTTCGCTGGCAACCCTGGATCTCCCCCAAAATCCAAGATGACAGCTGATGGCGTCCTATAGAGCTACAATCTATAGTGTTCATCGCTTGCGGTTTGCCGCTTTTGTGCTTTTACGGAAATCCTCATTTGCGGATTCCCATGGAGGCACGGAACTTCATCCGTGGTTTTCCTTGAATCCGCCAAAGCGGCTTTGTGCTTTCACGCTTATGCGGATTCGTGCAATGAAGGAGGCCGTTCATGAACCGGCTCATCACCGACGAGGAGCGCGCGCAACTGCTGGCCCACGGTCAGGCGCGTGCCGCTGGCCGGGCCATCGACCCGCTGCCCGTAGTGCGGCTGTTCACACCCGATGCACACGCCACTTGGCTGCTGGCGATGCTCGATCCCGCTGACGGCGATACGGCCTATGGCCTGATCGACCTGGGAATCAGCATGCCCGAGTTGGGGACAGTGAAACTCTCCGACCTCGCTTCCATCGTCGGGCCGCGCCAGCAGCCCGTGATGCGAGATCGGTATTTCCAGCCGGTGCGCCCGCTGTCGGAATACCTGCGGCTGGCGCAGGAGAACGGCTCCATCGTCGATTGAACCGTTCGCACTCCGGCCAAGCCGGGCGCATTCAGACTATTTCGGTCTTACTCCAGACCCGCAGAGTCTGAATCCGCACTCTGATTCAAACCCGAATATCTCTGACTGAAACAGTCACGATCATTC
>JAFECV010000681.1 GCA_018241985.1 Pseudomonadota bacterium
GGCTTGACCTCGCCGCTGTTCGCCCCGGCGATGAAGCTCGGCCAGATGGTCCGACCCTGGCTGCCGCAAGCGCTGAAGAACAAGGTCCCCGCGCCCGCGCCGAAAGATGCCCGCGGCTGGCCGGCGCGCGAGCACGCGCGCAAGATGCTGCTGCTGGCCGGCTGCGTGCAGCCGGCGATGATGCCGAACGTGAACCGCGCGACCGCTCACGTGCTCGACGCGGCCGGCATCCAGACCGTGGTGGCGCGCGGCGCCGGCTGCTGCGGCGCGCTGCGCACGCACCTGAACGACCACGCCGGCGGCCTGGCCGACATGCGCCGCAACATCGACGCCTGGTGGCCGATGGTCGAGGCCGGTCAGGTCGAGGCGATCGTGATGAACGCTTCCGGCTGCGGCGTGATGGTGAAGGAATACCGCCAGGCGCTGGCGCACGACCCTCAATATGCCGAGCGCGCGGCACGCGTCAGCGAACTGACGCGCGACCTGAGCGAGCTGCTGCCGGAACTGGCGCCGGCGCTGCGCGATCGGGTCCACGTGAGCGAAGCAGCGCGCCGGCTCGCGTTCCATCCGCCATGCACGCTGCAGCACGGCCAGCAACTGCGCGGCACCGTCGAGACGGGGCTGCGGGCATTGGGCTTCGAGGTGACGCTGCCCGCCGAGAGCCACCTGTGCTGCGGTTCGGCGGGCACCTATTCGGTGCTGCTGCCCGAGCTCGCCTACCGGCTGCGCGACCGCAAGCTCGGGCATCTGGCGGCGCTGCAATCCCAATGCATCGTGTCGGCGAACATCGGCTGCATCCAGCACTTGCAGACCGGCACCGACACGCCGGTGCGGCACTGGGTCGAGGTGCTGGACGACGCGTTGGAGACGAAGGATACGGCCGGCGCCTGATCGCGCCGGCGCCCGCCGCATTCGCGCGCCTGTCGCGAGCACCGGGCAGAAACCACAATGGCGACGCTATGTTCCGTTGATTTGCGCGACGGGTCGACGTTCGCGATACATTGACTTGCGCCGTCCCACCCGTTGGGCAAGCCCGGAATAGCCCCCAGGATGTGTCCGCCATGCCCGATGTCATCGACCGCCTGCTCTGTGAACATGTGAATCTCGAGCGACTGGTGCGTCTGCTCGATCGCCCACCGTTGCTGCTTGCGAGCATCGACGCACCGCATGTCGGACTGTTGGTGGACACACTCGTTTACCTGACCCGATTCCCCGACGTGACACACCACCCGCTGGAGGACCGGATCGTGGAACGCCTCCGTGCGCGTGGTGCGCTGCCCGCTGAACTGGCCGACGAGATCGAGGCGCAGCATGTCACGCTAGCGCGCCAGGGGCTTTCGCTGTTGGGCGATCTGGAAGGCGCGTTGCGCCAGGACACGATGTCCCCGGAAGGAGTCGAAGCCAATACGCGCCTGTATGCGGAGCGATTGCGGCACAACATGTCCGTCGAGGAGCTG
>JAFECV010000682.1 GCA_018241985.1 Pseudomonadota bacterium
AACAACAAGCCCGCCTATGGACACGCCAGCCGACAAGCTGCTGGAACTGGTGCGCATGCGAGGACTGCTGCGGCCCAGCGATCTGGCTCCGCTGGGCATCCCGCGGGTGGCCCTGACGCGGGCGGTGCGGCGCGGGCAACTGGAGCGCGTCGGGCGCGGGCTGTACGGCCTCGCGGCGCGTCCGGTGTCTGCCCACGGCACGCTGGCCGAAGTCGCCCGGCGCGTGCCCAAGGGCGTGGTGTGCCTGCTGTCGGCGCTGCGCTTCCATGACCTGACGACGCAGGCTCCGTTCGAGGTCTGGCTGGCCATCGACAACAAGGCCGCTGCCCCTAAGCTGGATTACCCGCCGCTGCGCCTCGTGCGCTTCTCCGGCGCGGCGCTGACCGAAGGCGTCGAGGAGCACGTCGTCGATGGCGTGACCGTCCGCGTCACCAGCGTCGCCAAGACGGTGGCCGACTGCTTCAAGTACCGCAACAAGATCGGCCTCGACGTGGCGCTGGAGGCGCTGCGCGAGGCATGGGCTGCCCGCCGCATGACCAGCGACGAGATCTGGCAGTACGCCAAGATCGACCGCGTGGCCAACGTGATGCGTCCCTATCTGGAGAGCCTGGCATGAACCGGCGCAACGCCCCGCGCAACAAGGCTGCGTCGGTTCGCGCTCGGCTGCTCAACAAGGCCCGCGCCGAAAAGCTCGACTTCAACCTGCTACTCACGCGCTATGCGCTGGAGCGGATGCTGTACCGCCTGAGTATTTCGGAACAGCGCGGCCAGTTCCTGCTCAAGGGGGCGTTGCTGTTCGATATCTGGTTCGACGTGCCGCACCGCCCGACGCACGATGCCGACCTGCTGGGCTTCGGCTCCGCAGAAATTCCCCATCTGGAAAAGCTGTTCCGGGAGATCAGCCAGATCGTCGTCGAGGACGGCATCGCGTTTCAGGCCGACAGCGTGAAGGCCGCTGAAATCCGCAAGGAGGCCAACTACGCGGGCGTCCGCGTGACGATGCTCGGCCTGCTCGATGGCGCGCGCTGCCCGGTGCAGATCGACATCGGCTTCGGCGATGCCGTGACGCCCGCGCCGGAGAACGTGCAGTACCCGGTCATCCTCGACGGGATGCCTCAGCCGCGATTGCGGGCCTACCCCCGCTACACCGTGGTCGCCGAGAAGCTGGAAGCGATGGTGAAACTCGGCATCCTCAACAGCCGGATGAAGGACTACTTCGACCTATGGGTTCTGGCCCGCCATTCCGACTTCGATGGTGCGGTGCTGGCGCAGGCGATCCGTGCCACGTTCGAACGGCGAGGCACGGGCGTCCCGTCGGACCTGCCGTTCAGCCTCTCTGATGAGTTTGCCCAGGACGAGCAGAAGAACAGGCAGTGGTCGGCCTTCCTGCGCAAGAACGCCTTGGCGCCAATAGCGCTGGCCGACGCGATCGACGACGTGCGGCAGTTTCTGCTGC
>JAFECV010000683.1 GCA_018241985.1 Pseudomonadota bacterium
GCACCCTCGATGCGCATGCTGGGCACAGGCGACACAGGCGAGGAACACCGTGGAGCCGGCTTTGCCGGGCCGCTGGTGTTGCCCCCTTGAGGGGGGATGCGAGCCACACGCAGTGGGCGAGAGTCGGGGGTGGGCCTACTCATAGCGCAGCGCCTCCGCCGGGTTCATGCGGCTGGCGCGCCAGCTCGGGTACAGCGTGGCCAGGAATGCCAGCACCAGCGAGATCACGGTGATCGGCACGATGTCGCTGCGCTGCGGGTCGCTCGGCATGCGGCTGACCAGGTAAATGTTGGCCGGCAGCAGATCGGTGTGCAGCAGGTGCTCGATGAACTGCACGATGGCGCCGATGTTGTAGGCGCCGAGCAGCCCGAGCAGGAGCCCCGCGAGCGTGCCGATCACGCCGACCATCGCGCCCTGCACCACGAACACGCCCATGATGCTCGCCGGGCTCGCGCCCAGCGTGCGCAGGATCGCGATGTCGGCGCGCTTGTCGGTCACCGTCATCACCAGCGTGCTCACGAGGTTGAACGCGGCCACCGCGACGATCAGCGTCAGGATGATGAACATCATCCGCTTTTCCACCTGCACCGCCGCGAACCAGGTCTTGTTCTGCTGCGTCCAGTCGCGGATCAAGAGGTTGCCGCTGAGCGTGCGCGCAAGCTGGGCCGCGACTTCGGGCGCCTCGTGCAGGTCGGCCAGGCGCAGTTGCACGCCGGTCGGGCCGTCAACGCGGAAGATGCGCTCGGCGTCGGCCAGGCTGATCATCGCCAGCGTCGAGTCGTATTCGTAGTGGCCCGAATCGAAGAGGCCGACCACCGTCATCTGCTTGAAGCGCGGCACCACGCCGGCCGGCGTCACGTCGCCGCTGGGCGCCAGCAGCGTGACCGGATCGCCGACCCCCACGCCGAGCGAGCGCGCCAGATCGATGCCGAGCACGATGCCGAAGCGCCCCGGCACCAGCTTGTCCAGCGTGCCGCCCTGCATGATGCCGGGCACGTCGATCACCTGGGGCTCCAGCGAAGGATCGACGCCGCGCACCACCACGCCCTTCATGTCGTCGCCGCGCGCGAGCAGCGCCTGGTTCGCGATGAACGGCGCCGCGCCGACGACCTGCGGGTTGCGCCGCGCCTCGGCGATCGTGCGCGCCGCGTCGGGCAGCGCTGCTCCGTCGGGCGTGAAGATCTCGATGTGCGGCACCACGCTGAGCATGCGGTCGGTCACGTCCTTGCGGAAGCCGTTCATCACGCTGAGCACGATGATCAGCGCGGCCACGCCGAGCGCGATGCCGAGCATCGATACGCCCGAGATGAACGAGATGAAGCCGTTGTGCCGCGTGGCCCGGCCGGCGCGCGTGTAGCGCCAGCCCAGCGTGAGTTCGAAGGGGATCGGCATCGGCCGCTGCTTGGGAATGGAGGGTCAGTCCGGGCCTGCATTGTGGCATCCCGGACAATACCG
>JAFECV010000684.1 GCA_018241985.1 Pseudomonadota bacterium
GATCGACGACTACGTGCAGGGCTTCATCCCGGACTGCATCCGCCGCGTGCAGCGGGATTCGGGCGAGCAGGACGTGACGCTGGTCGGCTATTGCGCCGGCGGCATGCTGTCGGTGATCTACCAGTCGCTGCATCCGGAGGGGCCGATCAAGAACCTGGTCTGCTTCACGACGCCGGTCGACTTCAGCAAGATGGAGTTGTTCCGCTCGCTGGCCGATGCGCGCAGCTTCGACGTCGACCAGTTCGTCGACAAGGTCGGCGTGGTGCCGGCGGATTTCGTCGTCGCCGGCTTCGACGCGCTGCGGCCGGCGAGCCGCATCGCGGGCCAGATCCGGCTCTGGGACAACCTGTGGAACGACCAGTTCGTCAAGGGCTTTCGCAGGATGGAGCGCTGGGGCAACGAGACGCTGCCGCTGCCCGGCGGCTATTTCCGCCAGACCACGAAGGAACTGATGCAGAAGAACGCGCTTTACGAAGGCACGCTGCGCATCGCCGGGCGGCCGGTCGACCTCGGCAAGATCACCGTGCCGTTCCTGCACATCGCCGCGCAGTACGACCACATCGTGCCCCCCGCATGCTCGGCGCCGCTGCTCGGGCGCGTCGGCTCGCGCGACAAGCAGGAGATCATCCTGCCGGGCGGCCATGTCAGCCTCGCCGCCGGCCCGAACGCGGTCAAGCGCATGTGGCCGGCACTCGATTCATGGCTTCAGGAGCGTTCCACATGACCCAACCTTCGCGCCGCTATCCCCGCAGCGTGGCCTGCGGCGATGCGCAGATCGAGATCGCGCGCATGACCAGCGGCGACCGGGATGCGCTGGTGACGTTCGTCGCCGAACTGCCGGCGCAGGACCTGCTGTTCGTCCCGCGCGACATCAGCCATCCGAAGGTCATGGACGCCTGGATGCACTCGCTCGACAAGGGTTCCGTCGCCAGCCTCGTCGCGCGCGCCAATGGCAGGGTCCAGGGCTGCACGGCGATCCTCACCGACGAGCTGAGCTGGTCGAAACACGTCGGCGAACTGCGCGTGATGGTGCTGCCCGCGTGGCGCGGCAAGGGCCTGGGCCGCGTGCTGATCCAGGAGTGCTTCGCGCAGGCGCTCGAACTGGGCCTGAAGAAACTGTTTGCGCAGATGACCGTGAACCAGACCGGGGCGATCACGGTGTTCGAAGAGCTTGGCTTCCGGGCCGAAGCGCTGCTGCACAACCACGTGGCCGACCGCGACGGAAAGCTGTACGACCTGGTCGTGCTCAGCCACGATGTTGCCGGCGTGGCGGCGCGCAACGAGGCTTACGGCCTGCGCGACGCGCTCGGCGGCTGAGCCACAACCTCAACGACGGCAGGAGACGGACATGGACCTGGGTGCAATGCTCGCGGGCAAGCGGGTGCTGGTGACCGGCGCATCGTCGGGCCTGGGCGAGAACTTCGCCAGGCTCGCCGCAGGTTGCAAGGCC
>JAFECV010000685.1 GCA_018241985.1 Pseudomonadota bacterium
ATTCCGCAGCGGCCCTACTTCCCGAACGGGCGGCTGCGCGATGCGCTGGCGTATCCGCTGCCGCCCGAACACTACAGCGACGAAGCGCTGCGCCAGGCGCTGGAGGACGCGCTGCTGCCCCAGCTCGCGAACGAACTCGACACCGCCGACGCGTGGAGCCAGAAGCTCTCCGGCGGCGAGCAGCAGCGGCTCGCGGTCGCGCGCGTGCTGCTGAAGCGCCCGAAGTGGATCTTCGCCGACGAAGCGACCAGCGCGCTCGACGAGGCCGCCGAAGAAAAGATCTACGACAGGCTGGTAGCCCAGGTGCGGCGCGCAGGTGGCGCTCTTGTTTCGATAGCGCACCGGCCGGCGCTCGGCGCCCGCCACGACAAGCGCTGGACGCTGGAGAAGGCGCCCGACGGCGCGCCCGCGCTGTACCGGCTGCGCCAGGCGGCCGGCTGACGGCCCGAGTTGCCGCGCCGGATCGATCGCACCGGCGCCGCGCGACGCGCTACTAGGACCGCGTGCCGTCCTCTTCGGAAGACCCGACCCAGGCCTGATCCAGCCGCTGCATGTTCTCGAGCATCTTGAGCAGGTAGTGCAGCGTGTGGGTGACGTCGTTGATCGAGAAGTCGCCCAGGATCTCCTCGTAGTAGGCGCGGATCTTCGGCTGCGCCAGCTGCTGCCAGACATGGCGCCCTGACGGGGTCATCGTGACCACGCGCGAGCGGCGGTCCTGGTCGTCGGGGGCGACCGCCACGTGCCCGTCGCGCTCCATGCGGCTGATCAGCCCGGACAGGTTCTGCCGGCTGACCATCAGGTACTTGGCCAGGTCGCCAATGCTCATGCCGCCCTCGGCCGTCGCGCGCGACAGCGCACCCAGCACCGCCCACTGCTGCGTCGTCAGGCCTTCGGCCTCGACGGCCCGCGAACCTGTTTTATGCAACATGTTTGCGCATTGGTACAACCTGAAGAACAGGCGGTTCGCCAGGTCCATCTTCGTTTCCATCGCCTTTTTATTAGGGTAAACCATGGGATTTCCAATCAGGATTCTGCTTGCAAGCGAGTCTATCGAGTTCTATTATTGAGTCAATATATTTGCATATTTAGCCGCTCGAATGAACCCCTGACAGCGGCCCGCAACGCAACCGAAAGGAATCCATGATGCAACGTTTCCAGGACAAGACCGTGGTCGTCACCGGCGGCGGCGGCGGGATCGGTGGGGCGACCTGCCGGCGCTTCGCCGCCGAGGGCGCCCGCGTGGCGGTGTTCGATCTCGACCTCGAGGCGGCGGAGAAGGTCACGGGCACGATTCGCGCCGGCGGCGGCCGCGCGCAAGCCTTCCGCTGCGACATCACCGACCGCGCCAGCGTCGATGCCGCGGTCGCCGACACCATCGCCGCGCTCGGCGCCATCGACGTGCTGGTCAACAACGCCGGTTGGGACGTCTTCAAGCCGTTCACCAAG
>JAFECV010000686.1 GCA_018241985.1 Pseudomonadota bacterium
GGTCGCGCTGCGCCTCGTGTCTTCCGCCGGCGAGGCGCTGCCGGCCGAGATCGGCCAGCGCTTTCGCGCGCACTTCGGCATCGACATCGTCGACGGCATCGGCTCGACCGAGATGCTGCACATCTTCCTGTCGAACCGGCCCGACCGCGTGCGCTACGGCAGCACCGGCTGGCCGGTCGAGGGCTACAAGATCGAACTGCGCGGCGACGACGGCCAGCCGGTGCCCGACGGCGAGCCGGGCGACCTGTACATCCACGGGCCGTCGAGCGCGATCCTGTACTGGGGCAACCGCGCGAAGACGCGCGAAACGTTCCAGGGCGGCTGGACCAAGACCGGCGACAAGTACGTGCGCAATGCCGACGGCAGCTACACCTATTCGGGCCGCAGCGACGACATGCTGAAAGTGAGCGGCATCTACGTCTCGCCGTTCGAGGTCGAGGCGACGTTGGTGCAGCACCCGGCCGTGCTGGAAGCGGCGGTGGTCGGCGTCCAGGATGCCGACGGGCTGGTCAAGACCAAGGCCTTCGTCGTGCTGAAAGCCGGCGGCCACGCCGACGAGGCCGAGCTGAAGGCGTTCGTGAAGGACCGGCTCGCGCCGTACAAGTACCCGCGGCTGATCGAGTTCGTCGCCGAGCTGCCGAAGACCGCGACCGGCAAGATCCAGCGCTTCAAATTACGAGAACGCAGATGATGGACCACCCCAGTCTCCGCGCACTTCGTGTCGCTTCGCCAACCCCCTTCAAGGGGGCTGAGGGCCGCGGCTCCAAGCCGGATCTGCGGGTGCCCGCGAACGGCCTGCTCCGCGGCCACTTGAATCCTGTCATGCGCCGCAGTCGATAGCTCGGTTCGGTGCGCGATTCGCTATACTTTAGATAGCAAACTGCGAAGATTCTTCAAGGGCCACAGCGCGAAATCATTCAAAAATCGTCAGGTGTCCTTGGAAATCTTGATCGCCGGGAACTTGGACGTGAAATCCTTGTTCTTCGCCGCGATCGCGATCGCGACCTGGCGCGCCACCGACTTGTAGATCGCGGCCACGTCGCCGTCGGGGTCGGCCGCGACGGTCGGCTGGCCACCGTCGGCCTGCAGCCGGATCTGCATGTCCAGCGGCAGCGCGCCGAGGTACGCGAGGTCGCGCTCGGCCGCCATCTTCTTTCCGCCGCCCTCGCCGAAGATGTGCTCGACATGGCCGCAGTTCGTGCAGACGTGCACCGCCATGTTCTCGACGATGCCGAGGATCGGCACGCCGACCTTCTCGAACATGCGCACCGCCTTGCGCGCGTCGAGCAGCGCGATGTCCTGCGGCGTCGTCACGATCACCGCGCCGGTCAGCGGCACGCGCTGCGACAGCGTGAGCTGCACGTCGCCGGTGCCCGGCGGCAGGTCGACGATCAGGTAGTCGAGTTCGCGCCAGCGCGTCTGGCGCAGCAGCTGCTCGAGCGCCT
>JAFECV010000687.1 GCA_018241985.1 Pseudomonadota bacterium
ACGCACACCTTCCCGAAGTTCGCCTGGATCAACCCCGAGCCGCAGGGCGTGTGGCAGTACCGCCAGAGCATCGCCGTGATCCAGCAGCTGATGAACCAGCGCATGTTCCCGCTGACCTTGAAGGGGCTGGAAGACGCGATGCGCATGCTGTCCAAGTAAGCCCGTTGCCAAGGCCCAGGTGCAGAAGTCTCCGCCAGGCCGCTTGGACTGCGCCCGTGGTTCGTCCCTGTTCGCATCGAAAATCCGACGCTTCCTCTTCCTCGTTGTTCTGCAAGCCCTGGTGCTGACCGGCTGCGCCAGCCTGAACGGCCAAGCCAACCACGCCAACCACGCGCCCGCTGACGGCGCCGCCGATCCCCCCACGCAGACGGCCGATACGCCAGCGGCTTTCGACATCCGCGTCGAATGCGCCGACGACAGCCTGCGCGCGCTCGTCGAGCGCCACAACACGCTGCAGCGCTACCGCGCCGTCACCGATCTGGACGACGGCGAGCTGGCCCGCCTGATGGCGCTGGCCGAGCGCAACGTGCGCGAGCTGCTGGGCACCGAGGGCTATTTCGCGCCCACCGTGCAGGTGCGCCGCGCCACCACGCCCGGCGCGAGCGGCGCCCGGCCCACGGTGGTGATCGCCATCGAGCCCGGCCCGGCCACCACCGTGCAGCAGGTGGACGTGGCGTTCACGGGCGACATCGCGCACGACGAGGACGCCGGCGCCGAGGCGCAGCGCGCCGCCATCACCCAGGGCTGGACGCTCAAGCGCGGCCAGCGGTTCACACAGGCGCGCTGGTCGCAGGCCAAGACCGACGCGCTGCGCGCCCTGGTCGCGCGGCGCTATCCGCGCGGGCGCATCGCCGCCAGCCGCGCCGACATCGACGCGGCGACGGCCAGCGCGCGCCTTTGGGTGCAGCTCGACTCCGGGCCGCTGTTTCGCCTGGGCCCGGCGCGCGTGCTGGGCGCGCGCCGCTACCCGCCCGAGCTGGCCGAGCGCCTGTCGTGGCTGCAGCCGGGCGCGGCGTACGACCAGAAAGAGCTGGTCGACGCCCAGCAGCGGCTGGCCGGAAGCGGCTACTACGACGGCGCCTCGATCACCGCCGACCCCGAGGGCGACCCGGCCGCCGCGCCCGTGACCTACGCCGTCACCGAAGCCAAACGCCACAAGCTGCAGCTGGGCGTGGGCTACAGCACCGACAGCGGCCCGCGCCTGTCGCTGGAGCACCGCGACAACACCGTTTTCGGCAGCAGCTGGCGCAGCGACACCACGCTGCAGCTCGACCGCAAGGCGCCGCTGCTGCAGCTGGAGCTGCATTCGCTGCCCGACGCCGACCACTGGCGCACCGCCCTGTTCGCACGCCACATGCGCCAGGACGACGGCGCGCTGGTCACCACCTCGCAGACCCTGCGCGCCGGCCGCCTGCAGAGCGGGCCGCGCTTCGACCGCAA
>JAFECV010000688.1 GCA_018241985.1 Pseudomonadota bacterium
CGCGCCGCACACGATGACATGGTCTCGATATCGCGCCGTCTGCGCGGCGATCTCAACTTCTTCAGCCTGGGGTGGCTGAATGACGCCGCCGGTGCGGCTCAAGAACCGGGCAAGTACATCGTGATGGCGGATCAGTAGCGGTGCCAGGGCCATGCTGAGCACCAGCGCGACCAGCATGGGTTGTACGACGGTCGCGGGAATCAGATGCTGCTGCAAGACCATGCCCAACAACAGCAGGGCGAACTCGCCGCCATGCCCCAACGCTATGCCCGTGCGCCAGGCATCGAGGGCGGACAAGCGCGTCGCCCGCAAGGCCAGGGTATTGAGCACGATCTTGACCGGCACCAGCACTGCCAGCCACGCCAACACCGTCAGCGGTGCCGAAAGAATCTGTGCTCCGTCCAACTGCAGGCCGATGGTCACGAAGAACACCCCCGACAACACATCGCGAAACGGTTTGAGGTGGCTTTCCATGTGGTGACGGAAGTCGCTCTCGCCCAGCACCATGCCGGCCAAAAACGCACCCAGGGCGGCGGATACGCCGACCGCGTGTGCAGCAGCGGCGGCAGCCACCACCACGCACAAGGAAACCAGCACGAAGGATTCTTCGTGGCCCTGCCGCGCCACCCAGCCCAGCAGGCCATGCAACAGACGACGGGAGGCGAGGGCCGCTGCCGCGAACAACATCAGCACGCCCAACACTTCGAGCAGCACGCTCTCGATCTTCGGCGACTCGCCGCGCGCCCAGATCGCCAGCAGAGCCAGCAGCGGCACGCTGGCCAGGTCCTGGAAGACCAGCACGGCGATGGCGCTGCGGCCGTGGCGGGTGGTGAGCTCGCCTTGGTCGGCCAGCTGTCGGCTGACCAGCGCCGTGGACGACATGGCCGCCGCAGTGCTGAGCAACGCAGCGCTCTGAACTGGCTGTCCCAGCCACATCAACATCAAGGTCAGTGGCGTGGCGACAGCGATCATCTGCAAGCTGCCGGACGCCAATACGGTTTTACGGGAAAGCCAGAAGTGCCCGAGGGAGAACTCCAGCCCAACCATGAACAGCAGCAGGGCCACGCCCAGCTCGGACAGAAAATCAAGCGCTTCTCCCGGCGCGACTACACCGCTGACCGACGGGCCCAGCAAGGCGCCGACGGCGAGGTAACCCAGCAAGGCGGGTACTCTGAACGCCGCCGTCGCCACCGCCGCGAGGCTGCATGCCGCCAGCAGGATCAGGGTGGCGCCGAGCAAGTCCTGCATCGGTCAGCGCCCCACCTGTGCAGATGCCCAGCGCACGATGTCCTGCGCGCCCAAGGCGCCGGCCTGACGCCCGATCTCCCGCCCACCCTGGAACAGGGCGAGCGTCGGAATGCTGCGGATGCCGAACTGCGCGGCCAGGTGGGGTTCTGCCTCGGTATTGACCTTGGCCAGCCTGACCCTGGGTTCGAGCT
>JAFECV010000689.1 GCA_018241985.1 Pseudomonadota bacterium
CGCGCGGCAGCTGCAGCGCGCCGCTGAGACCCGCCAGCAGCGCGCCGAGCGCGAACACCGCGGTGAACAGCCGGGCCGGGTTCACGCCGAGCGCGCCGAGCATGTCGCGGTCCTGCGTCGCCGCGCGCACCAGCATGCCCCAGCGCGTGCGGTTCAGCACCAGCCACAACAGGCCGAGCACGACCGGGCCGACGACGATCAGGAACAGGTCGTAGCTCGGAAACCGGCGCCCGAGGACCGTCACCGCGCCGGCCAGGCCCGGCGCCAGCGGCCCGAGCAGGTCGTCCGGCCCCCACAGCCACAGCACCGCGTCCTTGATCACCAGCACCAGCGCGAAGGTGGCGAGCAGCTGCAGCATCTCGGGCGCGCGGTAGATGCGGCGCAGCAGCAGCCGCTCGGTGCCCGCGCCGAGCACGCCGACGACGAGCGCGGCGAGCCCCAGCGCGGCCCAGAAGCCGGCGCCTTCGCCGAGCGCACCCGCTAGCAAGTGCGCCAGCGTGTACGCGAGGTACAGGCCGACCATGAAGAACGAGCCGTGCGCGAAGTTGACGATCCGCGTCACGCCGAAGATCAGCGACAACCCCGCCGCGACCAGGAACAGCGACGACGCGGCCGCGAGCCCGTTCAGCAGCTGAACGAGCAGGCCCGAGAAGCTCATGACGGGTAAATCCGTGTGCCGTGCGTCGCTGTCATGGTCGTTCCATCAGCGCTACAGAAAGAGGTTTCGCAGGCACCCGCGGAGCGGGCTTGGCCCGGCCGCTGGGTGCGCCCCCTCCGGGAACCAGGAGGGAGAAGGCGAAGCACCGAAGCGTGCGTAGCCTGGGGGCGGTTTTACTCGGCTTTGCGTGTCTTCTTGATCAGCTCGTCGGAAGGCTGGAACTTGGCGCCGTCGTCGTACTTGAAGTCGACCATCACGCCCTTTCCGCCCTCGTTCTTCGTCGTGCCGACGAACGCGCCCAGTGTCGATTGATGGTCCTGGGCGCGGTAGGTGATCCAGCCGAACGGCGTTTCGACCTGCAGGCCCGCGAACGCGGCGACGAGCTTGTCGGTGTCGGTGCTGCCGGCCTTGCGGATGCCGGCGGCGATCGATTCGATCTCGCTGTAGCCGACCACCGAGCCCTCGCGCGGGTAGTCGTTGTACTTCGCCTGGTACGCCTTCAGGAACGCGTCGTGCTCGGGCGTGTGGATGCCGTACCAGGGGTAGCCGGTGACGATCCATCCGTTCGGCGTGTCGTTCTTCAGCGCGTCGAGGTACTCGGGCTCGCCGGTCAGCATGCTGACCACCGCGCGGCCCTCGAACAGGCCGCGCGTGTTGCCCTCGCGCACGAACTTGGCCAGGTCCGCGCCGAACAGCACGTTGAAGATCGCGTCGGGCTTGGCGTCGGCCAGCGCCTGCACCACGCTGCCGGCGTCGACCTTGCCGAGCGGCGTCGCCT
>JAFECV010000068.1 GCA_018241985.1 Pseudomonadota bacterium
GGCGGGCGGCCCGGGCCCGCGCTGCAGGCGGGTCGCGCCCGCCGGGCCGCGCACCACCACTGCGAACGGCGCGCGCTGCGCCCTGCCCGCCGCCTATGCGGCTCGGCGGGCTTGAAACGGCAACACGTTCGATGGCGGCGTGCCATCGTGCTGCGGCGCTGGTTCGCTCTCGCGCTGTGGCGCGGGCTGCGGCGGCGCTTCGCCGCCCGTCTTGCGCGCCTGGGTCCGCGCGGCGGTGACCTTGCGCATGCGCTCGCCGCGTCGCAGGCTGATTTGTTCCTTCGCGTCGAGTTGGCCGGTGCTCGGCAGCGGTTGCGCCGCGGCCCGAGTGCTGGCACGGTCGAGCGCCTCCATGACATCCATGCCGACCAGGTCGACGTAGAACTGGGCGGTCTGGATACTCGAATGGCCGAGCACCTGGGCCAGCTGATGCGTGTTCAGACCGCGGCGCACCCAGTCCGTGGCCCCCAGATGGCGCAGGTCCCGGAACTGAAGCTGCGGCATTCCGGCCTTCTCGCGCACCCGGTTCCACATCATCTTCACGGCGTTCTTCGACATCGGGAACACCCGGCCACACGGGCTATGCGGCAGCGCCTCGAGCACCTGCTGGGCGGTCTGCGAGAACACATAGTTGCGCCGACCCGTCTTGCTTGGCAGCACGGCGACGCGGTGCTCGACGTCGACGTCGGCCCAGCGCATCTGCATCAGCGAATCGAGCCGCAGCGTCGACTCCCTGGCCACGGTGACCAGCGGCCAGAAATACGGGTTGTCGCACTCGCCGAGGGCCTGGTCGACGGCCGCGCGCTGCTCCGGGGTCAGGAACACGAAACGCCGCGCCGACTTGCCCAGCTTGACCGCGATGCAGGGATTCTCGAAGCCTGCCCAGCCCCATTCGCGCGCCGCGGTGTTGAACAGCACCTTGAGCATCGCGAGTTCCTTCTGGATGGTGCTGTCCGAGAGCCCGTCCTTCTTCATCTGCGTGTGCAGCGCGCGGATGTCGGCCGCGCAAATCTCGCTGCAGCGCTTGATGGCCAGCGCGGCAATCGCGGCATAGGTTCCGGCCCGCGCCTCGCGGCGCCGGTCATTGTGCCGCTGCCAGGCCGCCGGCTGCACTTTGGGTTGGTGGGTGGCCAGCTCGGGCGCGCCATGCGCGTTGCGCACCTTCTTCAGCAACGGCATTCCGGCGCCCGCCAGGTAATGGTTGATGCGGTTCAGCTCGGCGTCGACGCCGCCCTTGAGCAGGCTGTGGTGCTCGGCGTAGTGCACCAGCGCCTGCGCCAGCGTGGCCCGCTTCGGGCCGCCGAGCACGGGCTCGTGTGCGCTGTTGGCATTCGCCAGTTGCTCGGCGCCCCATTGCACTGCGTCCGCGTACCGGTCGAAATCCTTGTGCGGGCGCAGGCCGTTCGCCAGCGTCACCTGCATGCGCCAGCCACCGCGGTAAGAAAACGGTTTTGCAGCCTTAGCCATGGCGCCGCTCCGCCACCGCGCGGGTGCTCGTCGCCACTCCGGGCTCAAGTCGGGCCGCCAACGAGGCCCGGGAAATCGATTGCATCTTCACCTGTCATCTCCAGAAAGTAAGGGATGACGGGTAGAGCCACGGGTATTTAGCCTTTTCGGGCCAGCCACACCGCAGCCGCGTGCACCTCAAGCGCCGGCACGCGCATCCGACCGCAGCAGCAGCGCCGGCTCGGGCGAGCCCGTTGCGCTATCAACTGCGCTATCAAATGCCCATAAACGGCGCTCTCTATGCCAAATCGAAGCCGAAACGACAAAGGCCTCCGGATGGAGGCCTTTGAAATCAAGCACTTGCGCTCTTGGGTTTGTGGTGGGTTCTGAGAGGCTCGAACTCTCGACCTACGGATTAAGAGTCCGCTGCTCTACCAACTGAGCTAAGAACCCACTTGTTCGAAAACTGGTGTTGTGGTGGAGAGGAGGAGGATCGAACTCCCGACCTCCGCATTGCGAACGCGGCGCTCTCCCAGCTGAGCTACCCCCCCACAACGGATGGCGTCCGGCAGCCTCGCGGCAACTGAACGCCAGACTGCGATTATATGCGGCAAATCGGGCCGGCCGAATCCGCGGCAGCCCGGCGGCGGCGCCTT
Organism: Pseudomonadota bacterium; assembly: GCA_018241985.1. Classification (GTDB taxonomy): domain Bacteria; phylum Pseudomonadota; class Gammaproteobacteria; order Burkholderiales; family Burkholderiaceae_C; genus Rhodoferax_A. The sequence goes on from JAFECV010000068.1 coordinate 2,103, forward strand.
GTCTTGCCGCGGCCCGGTCACATCAGCAGGTGCTCGCCGGCGTTGTCGCCGCCGAGGATCACGTAGTTCACCTTGCGGATGTCCAGCAGCTTCGTGCCGCCGGCGTAGCTGATCGAGCTTTGCACGTCCTGCTCCATCTCGACCAGCGTGTCGCCGAGCCGGCCCTTGATCGGCTCGAGGATGCGCTTGCCTTCGACGTGCCGGTACTCGCCCTTGTTGAAGTCGCTGGCCGAGCCGTAGTACTCCTTGTAGCGCTTGCCGCCCTCTTCCACCGTCTGGCCGGGCGACTCCTCGTGGCCGGCCAGCATCGCGCCGATCATCACCATGGTCGCGCCGAAGCGGATCGACTTGGCGATGTCGCCGTGCTCGCGGATGCCGCCGTCGGCGATGATGGGCTTGGTCGCGACGCGCGCGCACCACTTCAGCGCCGAGAGCTGCCAGCCGCCGGTGCCGAAGCCCGTCTTGAGCTTGGTGATGCAGACCTTGCCCGGACCGATGCCGACCTTGGTCGCGTCGGCGCCCCAGTTTTCCAGGTCGATCACCGCCTCGGGCGTGCCGACGTTGCCGGCGATCACGAAGGCCTGGGGCAGCTTGTCCTTGAGATGGGCGATCATGTTCTTCACGCTGTCGGCGTGGCCGTGCGCGATGTCGATCGTGATGTATTCGGGCGCGAGGCCCGCGGCCACCAGTTGATCGACCGTCGCGTAGTCCGCCGGCTTCACGCCGAGCGAGATCGACGCGAACACGCCCTTGGCCTTCATGTCGGCGACGAACTTGACGTTGTCCAGGTCGAACCGATGCATCACGTAGAAATAGCCGTTCTGCGCAAGCCAGGTGCAGATGCTCTCGTCGACCACGGTTTTCATGTTCGCCGGCACCACCGGGATGCGGAACGACCGCCCGCCCAGTTGCACCGAGGCGTCGCATTGCGAACGGCTGTCCACGCGGCACTTGCGCGGCAGCAGCAGGACGTTGTCGTAGTCGAAGATTTCCATGGGGTTCCAAGCTCCTGTCGGGTCACAAAGGAAGGGCGCTTGGCCTGGCTGCCGGTCGTGCGCCCATGGAAAAAATGGGCACAAAAAACCGAGCCAAGAAAACTTGGGCCCGGTGCTTGATTCTACCCTTCGTCCACCCTTCCTAGTCCCCCACGCCGCAATGCGACGCGGCGGCCGCCAGGATGTGCCCGCGCGCATCCTGCACCCAGCCGATGGCCTGCAGCCGCTCCGGGTCGCTGCCTTCGGGCAATTGCATCGGGCGCAATTCGCTGTAGCGCCTGCGCGCGCCTCGCCCGACCGCATTCGCCGCGCCCAGCGCCGTCTCGAAGCTGTTCCTGACCAGGTTGCGCGCGATCGGGCTGCCGGCGGTGCCCGCCGGCACGCGCTCGATCACGAGCAGCCATGCGGAGAGCGGGCCGGCGCCGCGGCTGGCCTTAGTCAACGGGCCGACCTCGATCGACGCGCCGACATAGCCGTTGAACACCGGGCCGCGCGCGACGCGCAGCGGCAGCGCTGCCTGAGGACCGACGCGGCTGTCCACGCTGGTGCTGCGCGGCGGCGCGGCGCGGCCGAGCTGCCGCAGCCGCAGTGCCGCGTCCGCGCTTTGCGCGGCCGACAGCGATGCGTCGTCGCCTTTGTCGCTCGGCACGATCCAGTCGATCGCAAGCTGGCCGCGGCCGGCCTGCGGCGTGGCCGCATCGCGCCAGCAGTCGGCGCAGTCGGCGTCGATGAAGCGCTCGAGCAGCGCCGCGGGCCGCGGCTGGCCGTTGCTGTCGCAGGACGACTGCAGCAGGCCCTGTGCCTGCGCCATCGAGGCCATCGAAGCGGTGCAGCACAGGATTGCGGCGATGCGCAGGGCTTTCATCGGGGGTCGCCTTTCTACAATGCTCGTATGGTGTCAGAAACGGTGTCCGAAGGCCGCGGCGGCGCGGCAGATTCCCCGCTGCTCGCGCAGCTCAATCCCGAACAACGCGCGGCGGTGACCTTGCCGCCCGAGCACGCGCTGATCCTGGCCGGCGCCGGATCGGGCAAGACCCGTGTGCTGACCACCCGCATCGCCTGGCTGCTGCAGACCGGCCAGGTGTCGCCGGGCGGCGTGCTCGCGGTGACCTTCACGAACAAGGCGGCGCGCGAGATGATGGCGCGGCTGTCGGCGCTGCTGCCGGTGAACGTGCGCGGCATGTGGATCGGCACCTTCCATGGCCTGTGCAACCGCTTTCTGCGCGCGCACCACCGCGTCGCGAACCTGCCTTCGACGTTCCAGATCCTGGACACGCAGGACCAGCTCTCGGCGATCAAGCGGCTGATGAAGCAATACAACGTCGACGACGAACGCCATCCGGCGAAGGAGCTCGCCTGGTTCATCGCCGGCTGCAAGGAGGACGGCCTGCGCGCAGCCGCGGTCGAGGCGCGCGACGAGCTGACGCGCCGGCGCGTCGAGCTGTACCAGCTGTACGAAGAGCAGTGCCAGCGCGAGGGCGTGGTCGACTTCGGCGAGCTGATGCTGCGCAGCTACGAACTGCTGCGTGACAACGACCCGCTGCGGGAACACTACCGGCGCCGCTTCCGCCATGTGCTGGTCGACGAGTTCCAGGACACGAACCGGTTGCAGTACGCGTGGCTGAAGATGTTCGTGCCGCTGCCCGGCGAGGCGAGCACGGCCCCGGGCGGCGCGCTGTTCGCGGTCGGCGACGACGACCAGAGCATCTACGCGTTCCGCGGCGCGCGCGTCGGCAACATGGCCGACTTCGTGCGCGAGTACCGCGTCGCGCACCAGATCAAGCTCGAGCAGAACTACCGCAGCTTCGGCAACATCCTCGATGCCGCGAACGAGCTGATCAGCCACAACCGGCAGCGCCTGGGCAAGAACCTGCGCACGACCCTAGGCGCCGGTGAGCCGGTGCGGGTGGTCGAGTCGGTCAGCGACTTTGCCGAGGCGCAGTGGCTGGTCGACGAGGTACGGCAACTGCTGCGCGACCAGGGCACGGCACCCGCGTTCGCGCGCCGCGAGATCGCGGTGCTGTACCGCAGCAACGCGCAGAGCCGGGTGATCGAGACGGTGCTGTTCAACGCCGGCGTGCCGTACCGGGTCTACGGCGGGCTGCGCTTCTTCGAGCGCGCCGAGGTCAAGCACGCGCTGGCCTATCTGCGCCTGCTGGAGAACCCGCGCGACGACACGAGCTTTCTGCGCGTCGTCAACTTCCCGCCGCGCGGCATCGGCGCGCGCAGCCTCGAGCAGTTGCAGGACGCGGCGCGCACCGCGGGGGGTTCGCTGCACGACGCGGCTTCCAACGTGCCGGGCAAGGCCGGCGCGAACCTGCGCGCGTTCATCGCGCGCATCGACGTGCTGCGCGAGCAGACGCAAGGCAAGACATTGCGCGAGATCATCGAACTGGTGCTCGACGCGAGCGGCCTGATCGAGCATTACCGCAGCGAGCGCGAAGGCGCGGACCGGGTCGAGAACCTCGAGGAGCTGGTGAACGCGGCCGAGAGCTTCGTCACGCAGGAAGGCTTCGGCCGCGACGCCGTCGCACTGCCGCTCGACGAGCTGCGCCAGAGCCCGGCCAGCCAGGGGCTGATGCCGGACGCGGATGGTTCCGCGCAAGGCGTCGATGCGCTGCCGGCCTCATCACTTTCCGTGCCCTCCTCGCCCGCGCCGACGACCGCTGCGGGCGCGGCAGCGGTTTCGCCGGACGGCGAAACCTTGAGTCCGCTCGCCGCGTTCCTGACCCATGCGGCGCTGGAGTCGGGCGACAACCAGGCACAGGCCGGGCAGGACGCGGTGCAGCTGATGACCGTGCATTCGGCCAAGGGACTGGAGTTCGACGCGGTGTTCATCAGCGGGCTGGAAGAAGGGCTGTTTCCGCACGAGAACTCGCTGTCGGACTACCAGGGCCTCGAGGAAGAACGCCGGCTGATGTACGTCGCGATCACCCGCGCGCGAAAGCGCCTGTACCTGAGCTTCGCGCAGACCCGGCTGCTGCACGGCCAGACCCGTTATCACCTGCGCAGCCGCTTCTTCGACGAACTACCCGAGCCCACGCTGAAATGGTTGACGCCGAAGCAGCCGGGCTTCGGGACCGGGTTTGCTACGAATATGAGAGCTAGAGGTGAAGATTCCACCTTCGTTTCAGGCCGATTCGACCGATATTCCGCGCCGGCAGCCCCGACCGCCGGCGCGCAGGACGCAGCGAGCGCGCGTGCGTCCCACGGCCTGCGCCCCGGCATGCAGGTCTTTCACACCAAGTTCGGCGAAGGTACGGTGATCACGCTCGAAGGCCAGGGCGACGACGCGCGCGCGCAGGTGAAGTTCCCGCGCCACGGCGTCAAATGGCTCGCGCTGTCGGTGGCGAAGCTGGTGCCGGTGTAGCGCGGCGCGCAGCTCAGGCCGGCTCGCCCTCCGACGGCACGAAGCTGCCCTGGAAGGTGAAATAGATCGACGTGAAGAACATCGCGGCCATCACCAGCGCGACCGGCATCAGGACCGCCGACAGCAGCGCCGCGCCGCCGAGCAGCGTCGCCAGCAGCGCGAACGCGACGCCGACCGCCATCATGAGCGCGGCCCAGACCAGGCCGTAGACGGTGAACGCCCAGAAGTTGCGCAGGCAGGCGACGATGCTGAAGAACAGGCTCTTCACCGGCGGCACGCCGTACCAGTGCACCAGCGCCGGCGCATGCCAGAACAGCAGCGACAGCGGCAGGTACAGCGCCATCGCCGCCCACATCGCGAGCTGGAAGTCCGGGCTCAGCATCACGTCGGTCGAGGTCGGCTCGCCCAGCAGGTACAGCCGCGCGAACTGGCCGCCGTCGAACAGCGCGGACACGCCCATCACCACGAAGAAGCCGACCGCATAGAGCGCGCCCAGCACCAGCATCGCGCGCAGCCGCTCGCGGTCGGCGCGGAACGCGGTGACCAGGATCGTCGGCATCGGAAAGCGCCCGCTGCTCGCCTCGCGGGTCGCGGCCATCAGCCCGAGCGTGGCCGCCGGCAGCAGCGCGAGCGCCAGCGCGCCGCCGACGAACGGGATCAGCGTCGCGACCGACATCACCGCGATGTACATGAAGAACAGGCCGGCCAGCGCCAGCGGCTGGCGAAAGAAGGTGCGAACGCCGAGCCGGAACCACTCGAAGCCGGCGCGCGCGGGGACGATGTTGAGTTTCATGAAACGGGTTGAACGCGGCCGCCGCGCGAGGCGCGAGCAGGCCGACGGGATCGATCGGGTAGCTTTGAGACGGCGCGCCCCGCGGGCCCGCGCTCCTCAGAGTGTGACAGGATGGCGCACCCTCTGCCGCAATACCCGCTCGAAATGGGTCGGATCGTGGGCCTTCAGGATCGCGGCCTCGCGCGGCAGGTGGTGGTCCCACAGCCGCGAAATCCAGAACCGCAGCGCGCCCGCGCGCAGCATGGCGGGAAGCAACTGGCGTTCGGCGGCAGCGAGCGGACGCACCGCGCCGTACGCGGCGAGCAGGCTCTGCGCGCGCGCCGCGTCGTGCGCGCCGGACTCGAGGGCGATGCACCAGTCGTTCAGGGCCACCGCGAGGTCGAACAGCCAGCTGTCGACGCCGGCGAAATAGAAGTCGAACACGCCGGTGAGCTCGCCGCCGTCGAACAGCACGTTGTCGCGGAACAGGTCCGCATGCACCGGCCCGCGCGGCAGCGCCGCATACGCGCTGCCGGCGGCGATGTGGTTCTGGTACGCGAGCTCGCTCTGCAACAGCGTAGCCTGCGCGGCGTCGAGGTGCGGCCGCACGATTGGCGCGGTTTCGTTCCACCAGGCAAGGCCGCGCAGGTTCGGCTGCGACAGCGGGAAGTCGCGCGCGGCCAGGTGCATGCGCGCCAGCAGCGTGCCGACCGCCGCGCAATGCGCCTCGGTCGGCGCGAGCGCGCTGCGCCCGGGCAGCCGGTTCACGACCGCCGCGGGCTTGCCCTGCACCTGGTGCAGCAGCGCGCCGCCCGCGTCCTCGGCCGGGTCCGGCACCGGCAGGCCGTGCCGGGCCAGGTGCTTCATCAGCCGCAGGTAGAACGGCAGCTGCTCCACCGTCAGCCGCTCGAACAGCGTCAGCACGTACTCCACCGTCTCGCCGTCCCGCATCGCGGTGGCGAAGTAGTTGGTGTTCTCGATGCCGCCTTCGACGCCGTGCAGCGCGGCGAGTTCGCCCAGCCCGAGCCGGCGCAGCAGGCCCTGCGCCTCGTCGAACGGGACTTCGGTGTAGACGGCCATGCGGCGGGTGAGGCTCTCAGTATTTCAAGATTTGCCAGCTCGGCTGGCCGGCGGTCGGATCGCGGTCGCTGCCGGTCGGCTGCGTGCCGCCGACGCCGTCGGCCGGCCGCACCGCGTACGGCGGCACGTTGGCCTTGGGCTGCACCTGGATGCTGAGCGTCTGGCCGCCGTAGCGCAGCTCGTCGATCGTGCTGCCGGCGTCCTCGTGATGGATGCGCTCGATGCGCTGGTTCGGCCCGAGCTTCGGCGCGGGCGCAATCTGGCTCGGCGCTGCATCGCGCGGCGCCTGCCCGAAGGCGATGCCGCAGCAGAGCAAGATCGGCAGAAGCAACAAGCGCGAACGCATGTCTTCATTGTAGTTTGCAGAGCTCTGTGCTGCAGGAAGCGCGCGTGCACAATCCGGTTCCATGAGCGATCAAGAGAACAATGCCACCGGCCCGCAACAGACCCATGCGGAGAACGCCGACGCGCCCAGGACCCTGCTGCTGGTCGACGGTTCCAGCTACCTGTACCGCGCCTACCACGCGATGCCCGACCTGCGCGCCGTGCCGGAC
>JAFECV010000690.1 GCA_018241985.1 Pseudomonadota bacterium
TCATCATCCTGATCTTCGGCACCAGGAAGCTCAAGAACATCGGCTCCGATTTGGGGAGCGCGGTCAAGGGCTTCAAGGACGGCATGAAGGACGGCACCCATCCCGACGATCCAGCGGCGGAGTCGGCGCAACAGGTGACCGACGCCACGAAGACGGTCAAGGAAACGATCGACGTCGAAGCCAAGACCAAGGGATGAGCCCAGCCGCGATCCAGAGGCCGCCTCGATGATCGACATCGGCGTCACCAAGCTCATCATCATCGGCGGCATCGCGCTGATCGTGATCGGCCCGGAGCGCCTGCCGGTGGTCGCGCGCACGGTGGGCACGCTGCTCGGCCGCGCGCAGCGCTATGTCGCCGACGTGAAGGCCGAGGTCAGCCGCTCGATGGACATCGACGAGCTGAACAAGATGAAGACCACGGTCCAGGAGGCGGCGCGCGACGTCGAGCAGTCGATCCGGTCCGGCGCGGCCGAGTTCGACAAGCAATGGTCCGGCGCGACCGGCGCGATTTCGGACAGCAGCAGTGCGGAGCCGATCGCCAACTATCCGCAGTACCGCCATCCGCGCAAGAAATGGCGCGTCAAGCGCGGTGCGATGCCGCAGTGGTACAAGTCGCGCACCGGCGTGCGCACCAAGGCGTTGTCCGGCGCGGCGCGGGTCGCGCGCTACCGGCCGAAGCTATTCGAGTAAAGGGCGCAGTCCGGCGCGCCAAAGGCCGCGGCGACGCGTGATTCGGCGCCCTGGGCCCCACGCCCGCAGTTCCCGCACCCCATGTCCGATCCCAAGAAGCCCGAAGAAGACGAACTCGCCGGCACCGAACAGCCGTTCGTGCAGCACCTGATCGAGCTGCGCAACCGGCTGCTGTACGCGTGCTACGGCGTCGGGATCGTGCTGGTCGGCCTGTTCATCTACCCGGGGCCGTCGCACCTGTACGACCTCTTGGCGCTGCCGCTGGTGAAGGCGCTGCCGCAGGGCTCGACGATGATCGCGGTCGGCGTGATCTCGCCGTTCCTGGTGCCGATCAAGGTCACGGTGCTGGCGGCGGTCGGGATCACGCTGCCGTGGATCCTGTACCAGGTCTGGGCGTTCGTCGCGCCCGGGCTGTACCGGCACGAGCGCCGGCTGGTGCTGCCGCTGATCGTGGCCAGCTCCGTGCTGTTCTACGTCGGCGCGGCGTTCTGCTACTTCTTCGTGTTCGGCCAGGCCTTCCCCGAAATCCAGCGGCTCGCGCCGCATTCGGTCGCGATCACGCCCGACATCGAGTCCTACCTGGACTTCGCGATGACGATGTTCCTCGCGTTCGGCATCGCGTTCCAGGTGCCGGTGATCATCATCATCCTGGCGCGCATGGGGGTGGTGACCATCAAGCAGCTGCGCTCGTGGCGGCCGTACTTCCTGGTCGCGGCGGCGGGCGTGGCCGGGCTGGTGACGCCGCC
>JAFECV010000691.1 GCA_018241985.1 Pseudomonadota bacterium
CAGGCGGTCGTACGGCGTGTTGAACACGTAGTGCAGCGCGACGGTCAGTTCGACCGTGCCCAGGTTCGAGCTCAGGTGCCCGCCGGTCCTAGACACGCTCTCCAGCACGAACGCGCGCAGCTCGTCGGCCAGCGGACGCAGCTCTGCGCGGGGCAGCCGGCGCAGGTCGGCCGGGGAGTTGATCGTCTCGAGCAGTTTCTTCATCGTGTTCCGATTCAATACCCGCCCTGCGGCGGGCGCTTTCAGCGGTCGCGGTTCACCACCATCTCGGCCAGCGCGCGCAGCAGACCGGTACGCGCAGGCCCCTGCGCGTCGAGGCCGCTCGCGTCGAGCGCGCCCAGCGCCTGCGCCAGCAGTTGCTGCGCGTGATCGCGCGCGCGCGCGAGACCGAGCACCGAGACATAGGTCGGTTTCTGCTGCGCCGCGTCCTTGCCCGCGGTCTTGCCGAGCGTTTCCGTATCGGCGGTCGCGTCCAGGATGTCGTCGACCACCTGGAACGCCAGACCGAGCGCGGCGCCGTAGCGCGCCAGCGCGTCGGCCGCGGCCGGCGCGGGCACGCCGCAGGCCGCACCCATCGCGACGCTGCATTCGAGCAGCGCGCCGGTCTTGAGCTGGTGCATCCGGCGCAGCTGCGACTCGGACAGCGGCTGCCCGACGCTCGCGAGGTCGATCGCCTGGCCGCCGGCCATGCCGCGGTGGCCGGCCGCACGCGTCAGCAGTCGGCACAGCGCCGCCTGCAGCGCGGGGTTGATGCTGCCGTCGTCCGGGGTCAGCAGCTCGAACGCCAGCGCCTGCAGCGCGTCGCCGGCCAGCAGCGCGCGCGCCTCGCCGAAGCGCACGTGCACGGTCGGCTTGCCGCGGCGCAGCACGTCGTCGTCCATGCAGGGCAGATCGTCGTGCACCAGCGAATAGGCATGGATCAGTTCCACCGCGCAGGCCGCGCGCAGCGCCGCGCGCTCGTCGCCCTGCACCGCCTCGCACGCCGCCAGCACCAGCAGCGGGCGCAGCCGCTTGCCGCCATCGAGCACCGCGTAGCGCATCGCGTCGCCCAAGCCGGCCGGCGCGTCGGCCGGCACCCAATCGACGAGCGCCCGCTCGACCGCGGCCAGCCGCCGCTCGCTCCAGGCGCCAAGCTCGCATCGCGCGTCGGTGCCGTTCGGCGCCGGTGCTGCCGTCACTGCTGCGTCCATGGCTTGAGCACGCCGTCGTCGAGCACCTTGATCTGGTTCTCGACCGCCTCGAGTCTGTCCCGGCAGAACTTCAGCAGCTCCGCGCCGCGCTGGTAGCCGCCGAGCAGCTGATCGAGCGGCATCTTGCCCGACTCCAGACGCGCCAGCAGCTGCTCGAGCTCCTCCAGCGCCGCCTCGTAGCTGGCGGGCGCGGTGCTCTGGGTTGGGCTCGGAGCCTGGGTCTGGACTGGCGTCTTGGGCATC
>JAFECV010000692.1 GCA_018241985.1 Pseudomonadota bacterium
ATGCGCCCCTACCTCGCGCAGGGCGCAGGCATGGCGATCGAGGACGCGGTCGAGGTGGGTCGCGTGCTGGCGCAGGCGCTCGATCCGGCGCTGGACGTCGCGACCATGCTGGCCCGCTATGCGCAGAACCGCTGGCAGCGGGTCGCGCGGGTGCAGCGGCGCTCGGCGCGCAACGGACTGATCTTCCATGCGGAAGGTCCGCTGCGCTGGGGGCGCGACGCCGCGCTGAAAGCAATCGGATCGCGGCTGCTGGACCAGCCCTGGCTGTACGCGGGCGCGTAGCGGGCGCCGGAGCGCTGGGTGCGCCCCCGGTGAGGGGGTTGGCGAAGCGACGCGGAGTGCGCGCAGCCTAGGGGTGGTTCACTTCAGACGGCGTCGTCCGGTATGCCGCGGCGCATGCGCATCGCGCGGCCGACGGCGGCCAGCGCATCGTCGCTCAGCAGGCGCGCGGCCATCGGCAGCAGTTCGGTGTTCTCGCGTTCGATATGGCGCTCGTACAGGCCAACGAAGGCTTCGACATCGTCGGCCGCCAGCGCAGCCGGTTTTCCCTCGGCGACCTGTGCGAGCACCTTGCGCAGGCGCTGCCACAGCGCTTCGAGCTCGCGGTGCTGCTGCACCAGGCCCTGGGTCAAGTCGCGCAAGCAGACCGCGTCGGACCCCGCCATCGACTCGATCAGCGCCGGGAACAGATCCGCTTCCTCGTCCTGATGGTGGTGTACCGCCGAGGTGTCGAAATAGCGCATCACGTTCGACGCCGCGGTGCGCGCCGCGTCGTCGGACCCATGCTGCGCCAGATGCGGCACCAGGCGCCGCAGCGTCGCGCACTGGCGAGCCATGCGGTCGTGGCAGGCCGCCAGCATTTCCAGCGGCGCCTCGGGGCCGGCCGCCGGGGCCGGAAAGCCTGGAACAGCCTTGCTCATCTGGGATTCCTGTCGCCGTCGCTCGTGGGGCTCTTTTGCCGGGCTTCCAGTTCAGCAATTCGCTTGCGCAGCGCGACATCCGCGAGATGGCGTTCGGTGCAATCGCGCCCGATCGACAGGGCGCCGATCACGGTGCCGTCGCCACTGCGGATCAGCGTGAAGGTGAGGTCGACATAGAGCTTGCGGCCGTCCTTGTGCATGGAGCGCGTGGTCCGGACCTCGCCCGGATGCCGGGCTTCGCCGGTTTGGATCGCATGATCGAACCCCTGCCAATGCGCGCGCCGCAGATGCTCGGGAATGATGATGTCCAGGCTCTGCCCGATCGCATCCCCGGCGCCATGGCCGAACAGGGTTTCCGCACCGTGGTTCCAGAGCCGGATCGCCCCATCCCGATCGGCGAAGATCACCGCCTCGGGCGTTTGTTCGACGATCGCCCGCGGCAGTTGCGCGGCGTCGAACGTTTGGCTTTGACCTGGATCCATGGTGCTTGCGGGCTTGCGCTGCGACAGTC
>JAFECV010000693.1 GCA_018241985.1 Pseudomonadota bacterium
CGTCGACCCCGGGCAGTTCCTGCGACGCGTATTCGCTGGCCGAGTAGACCGAGGCGCCGGCCTCGCTCACGACCACTTTCTCGATCGCTCGCGCGGCCGTGGCGCCTGCGGCATCGCCTGCCCCCTTGATGCGCTGGATCAGCTCGGCCGCGAGCCGGTCGGTCTCGCGGCTGGCGGTGCCGTTGCCGATCGCGATCAGTTGCACGCCGTGCCGCTCGCACAGGCTGGCGAGCGTGGCGAGCGCGCCCTCCCAGTCGCGGCGCGGCTCGTGCGGGTAGACCGTGGCGGTGTCGACCAGCTTGCCGGTCGCGTCCACCACCGCCACCTTCACGCCGGTGCGGATGCCGGGGTCCAGCCCCATCACCGCGCGCGCGCCGGCCGGCGCCGCCAGCAGCAGGTCGCGCAGGTTGTCGCCGAACACCTTGATCGCCACCTGTTCCGCCTGTTCGCGCAGCCGCGCGAACAGGTCGCGCTCGGTCGACAGCGAGAGCTTGACGCGCCAGGTCCAGGCGACGCATTTGCGAAGCAGGTCGTCGGCCGCGCGGCCCTGGTGGTTCCAGCCGAGGTGCAGCGCGATCCGGCCTTCGGCGAGGCTCGGCGTATCGCTCTTTCCTGCGCCGGCGGAAGGCGAGGATGAGGTCAATTCAGGTTGCGCCAACCTCGCGTCCAGGACTTCGAGCGCGCGGCCGCGCAGCACCGCGAGCGCGCGGTGCGAGGGCATGCGCGCGATCGGCTCCGCGTGGTCGAAGTAGTCGCGGAACTTCGCGACCTCGGGGTCGTTCTCGTTCTTGCCATCCACCTTCGTGCTGCGCAGCAGGCCCTCGGCCCAGAGCCATTCGCGCAGCGACTGCACCAGCGCCGGATCTTCGGCCCAGCGCTCGGAGAGGATGTCGCGCACGCCGTCGAGCACGGCGGCCACGGTGGAGAAGTCGGCGCCGGGCTTGCCGTCCGGCAGCAGTTCGGGCGGCCGCGTGAAGGCCTGCGCCTCGGCAAAGGGATCGAGCGCCGGGTCGGCGAACAGCCGGTCGGCCAGCGGCGCGATGCCGGCGTCGCGCGCGATCTGGGCCCGGGTCTGGCGCTTCTTCTTGAACGGCAGGTACAGGTCTTCCAGCTCCTGTTTCGTCTGCGCGGCCGCGAGCTGTGCGCGCAGCGCGTCGGTCAGCAGGCCCTGCTCGTCGATCGCTTTCGATACCGCCGCGCGGCGCTCTTCCAGCTCGCGCAGGTAGGCCAGACGAACTTCGAGCTGGCGCAGCTGGGCGTCGTCCAGGCCGCCGGTCGCCTCCTTGCGGTAGCGCGCGATGAACGGCACGGTCGCGCCGCCGTCGAGCAGGTCGACCGCGGCGCGGATCTGGGATTCGCGTGCGCCGATTTCGGCGGCAATCGCATGGATGATGTCTTGCATGAGTGGGAGGGAGCCGGCGGCGGCCGA
>JAFECV010000694.1 GCA_018241985.1 Pseudomonadota bacterium
TTGGACGACCCGGCGCAACACCGATCGAGGGGCGCCATGAGCCGTTTCAAGAACGAGGTTGCGCACCTGCAGGCGCACGTGAAGACGCTGCGCCTGGGGGCCGGCGCGCTGTTCGTGGTGGCGCTGCTGCTCGGCTTCGGTTGGTGGAGTGCGCCGAAGAGTCTGACCATCCATGTGCCGCCGGACCTGCGCTCGGGCAGCACGCGCAAGTGGTGGGACGTGCCGCCCGAGAGCGTCTACGCCTTCACCTTCTACATTTGGCAGCAGGCCCAGCGCTGGCCGACCAATGGCGAGCAGGACTACCCGCGCAACCTGCATGCACTGTCTGCGTACTTCACGCCGAGCTGCCGTGCCTTCCTGCAGCAGGACTACGAATTCCGGCGCAGCAACGGCGAGCTACGCCAGCGCGTGCGCGGCATCTACGAGATTCCCGGCCGCGGCTACGGCGACGAGCCGGCCATGCGCGTGCGCACCGTGTCGGCCAACAACTGGATCGTCACGCTGGACGTGAGCGCCGACGAGTACCTGGGCGCCGAGCAGGTCAAGCGCGCGCTCGTGCGCTATGCACTCAAGGTTGTGCGCATGGACGTGGACCCCGAGCGCAACCCCTTCGGCCTGGCGCTGGACTGCCATGCACGCGCGCCGGAGCGCATCGAGACCCCGCCGCCTGCGGCGCCGCCCGGCCGGGCCGCAAGCGCCGGCTCCAACTTGCAGGGAGACACCCCATGAAGTCCCTCGTGAAGCGTTCATCTGCGGCGGCCCTGGCTGGCCTGCTGCTGTGCCTGGCCTTCGTGCCTGCGGCCCATGCCGTCGAAATCCTGCGCTGGGAGCGCCTGCCGCTGGCGGTGCCGCTGGTGGTCGGCCAGGAGCGCGTGGTGTTCATCGAGCGCAACGTGCGCATCGGCGTGCCGCCCACGGTTGGCGAGCAGTTGCGCGTGCAGAGCGCTGGTGGCGCGATCTACCTGCGCGCGAGCGCGCCGATCCCGCCCACACGGCTGCAACTGCAGGACGTGGAGTCGGGCGCGCTGATCCTGCTGGACATCGCGGCCGAGCCGGCGAAGGCGGGCCAGCCTGCACTCGAACCCGTGCGCATCGTCGAAGGCGACGTGCCGGCGACGCGCTACGGCGAGCCGGCCAAGCCGGCGGACGACGATGCGGAGCGCACCGTACCCGCAGCGAAGCGCGCCACGCCGGTGGCGGTTGTGCTCACGCGCTATGCGGCGCAGAACCTCTACGCGCCGCTGCGCACCGTGGAGCCCGTTCCCGGCCTCGGCCGCGTCAATCTGCGCCGTGGGCTGGAGCTTTCCACCTTGCTGCCCACACTGCCGGTGCGTGCGCAGGCGCTGGCCGCTTGGCGGCTCGAAGACCAGTGGGTGACGGCGGTGAAGCTCACCAACACCTCGGCGCGCTGGCTCGACCTCGATCCCC
>JAFECV010000695.1 GCA_018241985.1 Pseudomonadota bacterium
CCGGACTGCGCCAGATCGGATAGCGTGTAGCCGTCATCGGTCAGCACCCATTCGCCGTCCTGTCGTTTCAGATAAATCTGGATGCAGTCGTTGTGGCGATCCAGATACGGCGTGGTGATCTCCACCCAGTCGTTGATCTCGCGCCAGTTGGTCTTGGCCTTGAGCCAGTCGTAGTAGCGGATGATCAGATCATTGGCCGTGCTCATGAGAACAGCCCTCGCGTGATGTTCGGCTGCTCAACCACGCCGCAGTAGCGCATGAAGTCGTGCAACACCTGCCAGGCATCGGTCGGATTGCTCAGAAGGTCAGCCGGGACTTCGACGGCCCACTTGTCGCCGTAGCCTTCACGATACAGATGCAGGTGCGGCACGCCGACTTCGGTGCCATCCGGGTTGCGGTGGGGCGCGGCGAAATCGAGACGTGCCAGCACAACCACCCTCCGGCCACGGGCCTGATAACCCGTCGTCAAGGCAATGCGCTTGCGATTGATGTCCAGCGAGAACTGCTCGCGTTCATCGCGCGATACCAGCGGTACTTCGATGCGCCCGCCAAGGCCGGGGAAGTCAAACGCGGCCGTAGACGCAGGTACTTTCTCCATGCGCAGCAAGGTATCGGCATCGGATTGTGCGAGCGCATCATCGGCCACGGTCGTCTCCTTTCGATTCTTGGGCGAACACCCGCTCCAGCGTCGCGGGCAGCAGGGCGGCGTTGGCGGCACGGAGGGCGGCGTGTTTGGCTTTGAGTTCCTTGGCGTACTTGGCTATCTCACGCAGCTTGAGTTGGGTGGCCATCAATGGCACGGGCATTTCATAGTTGAGGAATACCGACGGCTGCAAGCGGCGACGGCGTAGGTTCGTTCCTCCGCTGAGTTCAGCCAGTGCGGGCCAAATTTCCGGTGTGCGGAAGTAGATGTCGAGAATTTCCGGCAGCACGACAGCGGTGTTGACCGAGAACACCGGAAACTCAGGTGATACCACCATGCCATCGCATTCGTCTGGAACGACACCCAGCGCGCCCTCCCAGGCCATCAGCTTGGGGTAGGTGAAATCACCTGCCCGAACCGTGGACAGGCGGTCGTAGGCGAATTCGCTGCCTGACTTCATTGCACTGGCGAAGACGCCACGGCCAAACGAATAGACGCCCGCGAAGCGGTATTGCGTCGCCATGTCCACGGCCACGTCGGGTTGCCGTTGGAAAAGCAACCCCGACATCGGGCGCTTCTGTGGTTGCTCGCCTGGCGGATGAAAGATGTAGGCACGGAGCAAACTCTCAATATCGCGCTCGGCGGCGTCCAGATGCGCTTCGAGTTGGCGGGTTTTCTCGGCCAGCGCGTCGAGACGGGCGACGAGGGTTTGTTGTTCGGCGAGCGGTGGCAGCGCAATCTGCTTGGCAAGAAACCGATCTTCCTTGATGCGGACTCGGTT
>JAFECV010000696.1 GCA_018241985.1 Pseudomonadota bacterium
TCGATCATGTGCAGGCCGGCATCGGTCGGCACCATGCCGGTGCCGGAGCGCACCAGCAGCGGGTCGCCGGTCAGCTCGCGCAGCCGCTTCAGCTGCGCGCTGACCATCGGCTGCGTGCTCTGCAGCCGCAGCGCAGCACGGGAGACACTGCGTTCGGTGATCACGGTGTGCAAGACCCTCACGAGATGGAGGTCGATGTTGGCGATTTCGCGGCGCTGCGTCATACGGTCGGGCTTATAGCGGTCTGTCGCCGGCGCGCATATCGGGCGCCGCCCGAAGCGTTACTGTTCGGCCTGCGACGCCCCACCCGAGGACCTGTCATGAGCACCCGCCCGATCCGCTTCGTCCACCGCGGCCGCATCGTCGAGGTCGAAGGCGTGCCCGTCACGCGCAGCGTGCTCGACTGGTTGCGCGAGGACGCGCGCTGCACCGGCACCAAGGAAGGCTGCGCCGAGGGCGACTGCGGCGCCTGCGCCGTGATCGTCGCCGAACTCGCCGACGCCGCGGGCGGCAGCGCCGCGGCGCAGGCGACCGTCGTCGGCGGCCTGTCGCTGCGCCCGGTCAATGCCTGCATCCGCTTCCTGCCGACGCTGGACGGCAAGGCGCTGCTGACGGTGGAAGACGTGACGGCGCTGGGCGGCGACGCGCTGCACCCGGTGCAGCAGGCGCTGGTCGAGTGCCACGGCTCGCAGTGCGGCTTCTGCACGCCGGGCTTCGTGATGACGATGACCGCCTCCTATGAACAGCACCGGCAGGCCGGCGACCGGCCCAGCCGCGCGCGGATGGCCGACGAACTGGCCGGCAACCTGTGCCGCTGCACCGGCTACCGGCCGATCCTCGATGCCGGCCAGCGCATGTTCGAGCTGCCGGACAAGCGCCTGGACACCGCGCCGATCGTCGAGCTGCTGCGCGCCCTGCGCGCCGACCCGCCGCTCGAGTACGCGGCGCCGAACCCGGCGGTCGTGGTCGACGGCGCAGCGCGCACCGACCGCTTCCACGCGCCGCGCACGCTGGCCGAATTCGCCGCGCTGCGCGCCGCCCGGCCCGACGCGCGCCTGCTCGCCGGCTGCACCGACATCGGCCTGTGGGTGACCAAGCAGTTCCGCGACCTCGGCGACATCGTCTGGCTCGGCGAAGTGACCGAACTGAAGCGCATCGCGGTGGCCGGCGGCATCCTCGAGATCGGTGCCGGCGCGCCGCTGGAGGATGCATGGGCAGCGCTCGCCGCGCACTGGCCGGCGCTGAACGAGGCCTGGCTGCGCTTCGCCGGACCGCCGGTGCGCCACGCGGGCACGATGGGCGGCAACGTTGCCAACGGCTCGCCGATCGGCGACAGCGCGCCGGTGCTGATCGCACTGGGCGCGTCGATCCTGCTGCGCCGCGGCGCGGCGACGCGCGAGATGGCGCTCGAGGATTTCTA
>JAFECV010000697.1 GCA_018241985.1 Pseudomonadota bacterium
GCCGCCGGGCCGCCGCTGCCCGGAGCGCCAGCGAGGGGCAAAGGCGGAAGGCAAGACAAAAGGGGGCGGCACCTGTCCGCCTGCAAAGCCAGTCTGCACGTGGGGGTGGCGCGGCACGCAGCGGCTTTGCCGCCGTGCCGCTTGGGGCGCGAGGCCCACGCCGATACGGGCTTGTCCGCGTGCTTCGCACGACCGGACACGCCGGAGCTTGCAGGGAGCGCAGCCATGACCGATCGCCGCGACGATGATTTCCGCATCCGCCCCAGCGCCCCAAAGGACCTGGGCCGAGGCTTCATCGCCAAGGTGCTCAAGCAGGCCGGCAAGGCCAGCAGTGGCAAGTCTTCCATCCGCCGGCCTGCATCGGCTGGCGGCGGCAAGGCCACCGGCCAGCGGCCCGGCTCGCGTCTTGGGCGTGGGCATACGGCGGCGCGGTTCGCGGGCGCGAAGCTCACGCCCCTATCTCGGCGCGTGACCATCAAGACGCTGTTGGTCAATCAGCAGCGAGCCAGTCCGCAGTCGCTCGCCAAGCACCTGCGCTACATCGAGCGCGATGGCGTGGGCCGCGATGGTGAACCGGGTCGGGCCTACGGGCCACAGACCGATGAAGCCGATCTTGATGCCTTCAAGGAGCGCTGCGCTGATGACCGGCACCACTTCCGCTTCATCGTCTCGCCCGAGGATGGGGCCGAGCTGGAAGACCTGCGTACCTACACGCGGCACCTGATGGGGCGCATGGAAGCCGACCTGGGCACTCGGCTGGAATGGGTGGCAGTCAATCACTGGAACACCGACAACCCGCACACCCACCTGATCGTGCGCGGGCGCGACGACACGGGCAAAGACCTCATCATCGCGGGCGACTACATCGCCGATGGCTTCCGCCATCGCGCGGCTGAGCTGGCGACCGAATGGCTGGGGCCGCGCACCGAGTTAGAGATCCAGCAGACCTTGCGGCGAGAAGTGGAACAGGAGCGGTGGACGAGCCTGGATCGCACATTGAAGCGCGAGGCCAGCGACGATGGCCGGGTGCGGATTGAGCGCTTCAACGAGCCGAAGCTGCAACGCCAGCGCCTGCTGCTGATCGGCCGTCTGCAGCGCTTGCAGCGGCTGGGCTTGGCCGATGAAGTGCAGCCCGGCACCTGGGCCGTTCATGCCGATGCGGAGAAGACCTTGCGCGCCCTGGGCGAGCGCGGCGACATCATCCGCACCATGCAGCGGGCCATGAGCGGCCAGCCGCGCGAACTGGCGGTGTTCGAGCCGGGCGACGACGGCCGCACCGTTATCGGCCGCGTGGCCGCGAAGGGACTGGCCGACGAGCTGCGCGACCGGGGCTATCTGGTCATTGACGGGGTGGACGGCAAGGCCCATTACGTTGCGCTTAACGCCCGCGACGAGCTGGCGAACTATCCGACC
>JAFECV010000698.1 GCA_018241985.1 Pseudomonadota bacterium
GGTTGCCAGCCTCGTGCAGTTTGTGGACGACATGCCTGATCTGGCCCGGGCTGAGGAACTGCGGCTTCTTGACATTCACTACCCGACCGGTGCGGGCAATGGCGGCCACCAGATCGGTCTGCCGGGCCAGGAAGGCCGGAACTTGCAGTACGTCGGCAACGGCAGCGACCTGCATGGCCTGCTCAACCTCATGCACGTCGGTCAAGACTGGGCATCCGAACCGCGACTTGACCGCATCGAGGACCCGCAGCCCTTCCTCCAGGCCGACACCTCGGAAAGAATGGATCGACGAGCGATTGGCCTTGTCGAACGACGCCTTGAAAACGAAGGGTATCCCCAGCTTGCGCGTCACCTCCGCGAAGTGCTCAGCCGCAGCCAGGGTCGTATCGAGATCCTCGATGACGTTGATGCCGCCGAACAGCACGAACGGCAGGTCGTTGGCGACTGTGATGCCCTCGGAAATGGCGACGTGCAGGGAGGTGGCTGATGATGTCGATCGCATAAAAATTCCTCTCGTGATGTCAACGACCGCAGGCGAAAGCGCCGAGCGTCGTCGGCGAAGAATGCCTCACGGTCTTGAGCTTTGCGTGCAGACGCGTCCACAACAGCGCTTACAGGGTCCGACCGGGGTCCGCACCGGCGACTCCGCCCGTGACCACGGTCTTCCTTCAGCGGCTCACTGAAGACCGAGCGCCTTCATCAGCCTCGGCTTCTGGCTCGCGAAGGTGCCATAGAAGACCTCGTCGCCGACGATCGTGATCGGGGCCACGCGCACGCCGGTTCGTGACTTGGCCTCCGCGGAAATCTTCGGGTCGGTCAGGTCGCGCTCTTCAAACGCGATGCCCTGCTGGGACAACCACTCCTTTAGTGCCCGGCAGTCCGGGCAAGTTGGAGTGCTATAGATGAGGATGCGCGGGGTGTTGGCTTGGTTCATGGTCGTGCCTTCACTTGCCCCGAGCGACAAGCCAACTCTTCATCATGGCGATCTCGCCTTCCTGCGCGGAGATGACCTCCTGAGCCAACTTGCGGACCTCCGGGTTCTTGCCGTACTGCAGCGCCACCTTGGCCATGTCGATCGCACCCTGGTGGTGCGGGATCATGCCGCGCATGAAGTCCACATCGGCGTCGCCGCTGAAGTCGATCATCATGTCCGCATGCATGCGGTCGTTGCCGGCACGGTAGGCGGCCGTCGAGGCATCGCCCGAGCTGCCGGCCGCCGCCTGCTGGCCGTTGTCGCCCAGCCACTTGTTCATCATGGCGATCTCGCCTTCCTGCACGGTGATGACCTCCTGGGCCAGCTTGTGAACCTCCGGGTCCTTGCCGTACTGCAGCGCCACCTTGGCCATGTCGATCGCGCCCTGGTGGTGCGGGATCATGCCACGCATAAAGTCCACATCGGCATCGCCGCTG
>JAFECV010000699.1 GCA_018241985.1 Pseudomonadota bacterium
TCAAAGCGCCGGCCGCGCAGCTTCCAGGGCCCGAGCAGCGTGGTCCAGACCACGAAGCTCAGGTAGTTCAGCACGAGCCGCACGCTGCCTTGGCCGCGCGGGCGCAGCGGCACGCGCAACACGCTGGCGCCGGCGTAGCTGGTGAAATCCCCCGGCGCCTTGCGGTACGCGTCGAAGATGCGCCCTTCCGGGTAATTCGGCTCGCCAGTCAGCACCGTGACCTCGTGGCCGCGCGCGGCCAGTTCAGCCACCAGTTCGTTGATGCGGAAATTCTCCGGCCAGAAATACTGGCTGACGACCAGCAGGCGCAAGGGCAAGCTCTGCCGGTTCAATACTTCTTCCACACCACGCGGTTCACGTAGTCGGTGTAGCTGTGGATGATGCGCAGCACCTTGTCCGATACGTTCGGCATGCTGTAGTCGGCCACCGGGCGAATGCCATGCGGGTCGGTGCGCTCTGCGCCGCGCGGCTGCGTTGCGAGAATCGCCAGCGCCTGGCGCACCCGCTCGACTTCGAGCCCGACCATCATCACCGCGGCCTCCTCCATGCCCTCGGGCCGCTCGTGCGCCTCACGCAGATTGAGCGCCGGAAAGTTCAGGATCGACGACTCCTCGCTGATCGTGCCGCTGTCCGACAGCACGGCGCGGGCCGACATCTGCAGCTTGACGTAGTCGTGAAAGCCCAGCGGCTTGAGCAGCCGCACCTGCGGGTGGAAGCGCACGCCGGCAGCGTCGATGCGCTTTTGCGTGCGCGGATGGGTGGACACGATCACCGGAAGGCCGTGGTCTTCGGCCACCGCGTTCAGCACGTCCACCAGCTTCGCGAAGGTCCGCGGCGACTCGATGTTCTCCTCGCGATGCGCGCTGACGACGAAGTAGCCCTGCGGCGCCAACCCGAGCGCGGTCAGCGCGCCGGAGGCCTCGATGCGCGGCCGATAGTGCGTCAGCACCTCGAACATCGGGCTGCCGGTCTTGATCACCAGATCCGGCGGCAGCCCCTCGCGCAGCAGGTAGTCGCGCGCGATCGTGCTGTAGGTCAGGTTCACGTCGGCGGTGTGGTCGACGATGCGGCGATTCGTTTCCTCCGGCACGCGCTGGTCGAAGCAGCGGTTGCCGGCCTCCATGTGGAAGATCGGGATTTGACGGCGCTTGGCCGGAATCACCGCGAGGCAGCTGTTGGTGTCGCCCAGCACCAGCAGGGCCTCGGGCCGCACCTCGGCCAGCACCCGGTCGACCGCGATGATCAGGTTGCCGATGGTATGGGCCGCGCCGCTGCTGCCCGCCGCGCTATCAAGGAACCGATCCGGCTTGCGCACGCCGAGGTCGTCGAAGAACACCTGGTTCAGCTCGTAGTCGTAGTTCTGCCCGGTGTGCACCAGCATGTGCTCGCAGTGCTC
>JAFECV010000069.1 GCA_018241985.1 Pseudomonadota bacterium
ACGGGGCCATGTAGGCCCCGTCTTCAAGCCCCGGCCGGGCGCGTCAGTCGTTCTGGCCGCCGAAGATGCCCAGCAGCGCCAGCAGGCTCTGGAACACGTTGAACAGGTCCAGGTACAGCGCCAGCGTCGCGCTGATGTAGTTGGTCTCGCCGCCGTCGACGATGCGCTTCAGGTCGTACAGCATGTAGACGCTGAAGATCGCGATCGCGGCGACCGAGATCGCGAGCATGCCGGCGGTGGAGCCGACGAAGATGTTGATCACGCTGCCGATCAGCAGCACGATCACGCCGACGAACAGCCACTGGCCCAGGCCCGACAGGTCGCGCTTGACCACGGTCGAGAGGCTCGCCATCACGAAGAACACGCCTGCGGTGCCGCCGAACGCGGTCATGATCAGTTCCGGGCCGTTCTTGAAGCCGAGCACGGCCGCGATCAGCCGCGACAGCATCAGCCCCATGAAGAACGTGAAGCCGAGCAGCACCGGAACGCCGGCCGCGGAATTCTTCGTGCGTTCGACCGCGAACATCAGGCCGAACGCGCCGCCCAGGAACACGATCAGGCCGAGGCCGCCGTGCAGCGAGCGGGTGATGCCGGTGGCCACGCCGAGCCACGCGCCAAGCACGGTCGGGATCAGGCTCAGCGCCAGCAGCCAGTAGGTGTTGCGCATCACCCGGTGGCGCTGCTCCTGCGAAAGCGCATAACCGTAGCCTGCGCCCGGCTGGATGACTTGCACTGGATCGGTCATGGTGACAACTCCTTGGACGTGACGACGCCCATCTGCGGTCATTCTAGGTGGATTCAAGCGGCCGGTCGCAAGCGCGGACCGCGTGTTTCCATGCATCTTGTAAGGATACCGGAAGCGGGGCGGCACCGGCTCGCCAGGGTCGGTCCGGTTATGCTCGAAAGTTCGTGAATCAGCCAGTCTTTCCATGAAGAACAAACCCGTGCTTGAACTTGCCGACGTCAAGAAGATCGTCGCCGCCGCCGAGACCGAGGCGCTGCGCAACCACTGGGCCGTCTCGGTCGCGGTCGTCGACGACGGCGGGCATCTGCTCGCGTTGCAGCGCCTCGATGGGGCGGCGCCGGTGTCCGCGCTCATCGCGCCGGAAAAGGCCCGGACCGCGGCGCTGGGTCGGCGCGACAGCAAGGGCTACGAGGATACGGTCAACGGCGGCCGCACCGCGTTCCTGAGCGTGCCGCTGCAGGGCATGCTCGAGGGCGGGGTGGCGATCGTGAAAGACGGCGACTGCCTCGGGGCGATCGGCGTCAGCGGCGTGAAGTCGAGCGAGGACGCGCAGATCGCCCGTGCCGGACTCGCGGCGCTCGGGCTTTGACCGTCGACCCGGCCGGGCAGACCGCTCGGCACCGGGCTGCCGAGCCGGTGTCGAATAACCCGCGGGACGATAAAATCCATGGTTCGGCAGCGGGCGATCGATCGCTTCATTGCCGCGGAATTTGAAGGTTCATATAATATGAACCTTAAGTCGCGTCGCCGCGCACGGTCGTGACGAGGCGGCCCTTTTCATATCGGGTGTGGCACCCGGTGTCGCTGCCTGGGCAGTGATGACCATGGTCTTCGTGCAGGGTCGCGTTCTGCGGTACCTTCAAGCCGAGGGTTGCATGGGAGCAGAGCCGCGAGGGCGGCGACCGGCGGATTTGGAGATGATCAATGGTTCTTGCTGAACAGGCCGCACCGCTGGTGCAGGCGCTAGACGGACAGTATCGGCACGGCTTCGTCACGGAAGTCGAGTCGGACGCGTTGCCGCCCGGCTTGGACGAGGACATCGTCCGCGAGATCTCCCGGCGCAAGCGCGAGCCCGAATTCCTGCTCAAGCGCCGCCTGGAGGCGTTCGCGCACTGGCGCAAGATGCCGCTGCCCGAGTGGGGCCGGCTGCGCATCGAGCCGATCGACTTCCAGGCGATCTGCTACTACTCGGCGCCGAAGTCGCTGAAGGACGGGCCGAAGAGCCTGGACGAGGTCGATCCCAAGCTGCTGGAAACCTACGAGAAGCTGAACGTGCCGCTGCATGAGCGTGCAAAACTGGCCGGCGTCGCGGTCGACGCGGTGTTCGATTCGGTGTCGGTGGGCACGACGTTTCGCGAGCAGCTGGCCGAGGTCGGCGTGATCTTCTGCTCGTTCTCGCATGCGGTCGAGCATCATCCCGAGCTGGTCGAGCGCTATCTCGGTTCGGTCGTGCCGCTCAGCGACAACTTCTACGCGGCGCTCAATTCGGCGGTGTTCTCCGACGGCTCGTTCGTCTACGTGCCCAAGGGCGTGCGCTGCCCGATGGAGCTGTCGTCGTACTTCCGCATCAACGCGGCGAACACCGGTCAGTTCGAGCGCACGCTGATCATCGCCGAGGAAGGCAGCCAGGTCAGCTACCTGGAAGGCTGCACCGCGCCGCAGCGCGACGAGAACCAGTTGCACGCGGCCGTGGTCGAGCTGGTCGCGCACGACGATGCGTTCATCAAGTACTCCACGGTGCAGAACTGGTACCCCGGGGACGAGAACGGCAAGGGCGGCATCTACAACTTCGTCACCAAGCGCGGCCTGTGCGCCGGGCGGCGCTCGCACATCGCGTGGACGCAGGTCGAGACCGGCTCGGCGATCACCTGGAAATACCCGAGCGTGGTGCTGCGCGGCGACGATTCGAGCGGCGAGTTCTACTCGATCGCGGTGTCGAACCATTTCCAGCAGGCCGACACCGGCACCAAGATGATCCATCTGGGGCGCAATACCAAGAGCCGCATCGTCTCCAAGGGGATCAGCGCCGGCCATGCGCACAACAGCTACCGCGGACTGGTCCGGGTCGCGCCGACCGCCGCGCAGACGCGCAACCACACCCAGTGCGATTCGCTGCTGATCGGGTCGCATTGCGGAGCCCACACCTTCCCTTACGTCGAGGCGGCGCGCGACGACGCGGTCGTCGAACACGAGGCAACCACCACGCGGATTTCCGAAGAGCGCCTGTTCTATTGCCAGCAGCGCGGCGTCGATCCGCAGGAGGCGACCGCGCTGATCGTCGGCGGGTTCTGCCAGGCCGTGCTGCAGGAACTGCCGATGGAATTCGCGCTCGAGGCGAAGGCCTTGCTGGCCGTGTCGCTCGAGGGCGCGGTCGGCTGATCCGCGCGGCCGCGGTCGCATGCATTCGAACGATTCGAAAAAGGAAAACCATGAAGTCAACCGAGCCGCTGCTGCAGGTGCGCGATCTGCGCGTCGACGTGGGCGAGCGCAATGTGCTCGCGTCGGTGTCGCTCGCGGTGCCGCCCGGCACCGTGCATGTGCTGATGGGCGCGAACGGCAGCGGCAAGAGCACGCTCGGCCTGGCGCTGGCCGGCCACCCGCGCTACCGGGTCGCGTCGGGTGAGGCCCGGTTCGACGGACAGGATTTGCTGGCGCTGACGCCGGAGGCGCGCGCCCGCGCCGGGTTGTTCCTGTCGTTCCAGGCGCCGCCGGACATTCCCGGCGTGAAGAACGCGCTGTTCGCCCGCACCGCGCTGAATGCGGTGCGCGAGTCGCGCGGCGAGGCGCCGCTCGATGCGTTCGATTTCCTCTCGAGCGCACGGACCGCGGCCGCCGACCTCGGCCTGCCGGAAGCGATGCTGAATCGGCCGGTGAACGACGGGTTTTCGGGCGGCGAGCGCAAGCGCAACGAACTGCTGCAACTGGCCTTGCTGCGGCCGCGGCTCGCGATACTCGACGAGATCGATTCGGGCATGGACGTGGACGGCGTGCGCGCCGTCGTGAGCCTGGTGCAGAAGCTGCGCGGCCAGGGCATGGCGTTCCTCGTGGTGTCGCACTACCTGCAGATGATCGAGTCGCTCGAACCGGACGCGGTGCACCGGCTGGATCAGGGCCGGATCGGCGAGACCGGCGGGATGGACTTGGCGCGGCAGATCGCGCGCACCGGCTATGCGCGCTCGCCGCAAGCGGCGGAGGCCTGATGCGATGAGCAGCGCAAGTGCAGAGATGCTGACGGCGCGCGAGCGACTGGCCGCGATCGGCTGGATTGCGCCGAGGTCGGAGTATTTCCGGCATCTGCCGCCGCCCGGCGCCGACGTCTGGCTTGGCGATGCCGCCGCCGGCAGCACGGCCGTCACGCGGCCCGACGACACCGACGGCTGGGCCATCGAGACCCTGGATCAGGCGCCGCAAGCCCGCGTTGACGCCGAATGGCTGGACGCGACCGAGGCGGTCGGGCGCAACGCGCTGTTCGACGGCACGCCGGCCCCGGGGGACGGCGATGTCGACCGCTTCGCATGGGCGCATCAGGCGTTGTGCCGGCGCGGACTGCGGCTGCGCATCGGCGCGGGCGACCGGCCGGCGCGACCGGGCGAATCGGTGCGGCTCGCATTGCGCCGCACCGCGCGTGCCGCGCTGGAGGCGCCGGCGTTGGTGGTCGATGTGGCGCCAGGCATGCACTGCGTGCTGGTCGAGGCCCACGAGCGCGATGCAGGAGCCGATGCAGTCGTGCAGAACCTGCAACTGCATGTCAGGCTTGGCGACGGCGCGCGGCTGCAGCATCTGCGGGTCGTCGTGCCGGCGTCGGCGGACCAGGTCGCGCACCGCGTGCACGCGTCGCTGGCACGCGGCGCGCGCTACGAACAGGCGCTGATCGCCAGCGGCAGCCGCTACCACCTGCAGCGCACCGAGCTCGATCTGCATGCGGCGCAGTCCGCGGCGCGGACCGGCGGCGCGCTGTTTGCCGCGGGCAGCGCGCTCGAGCAGCAGGTCGAGGTGCTGCACGGCGGCGTCGCGACGCACAGCGACGTGGAGTCGCTGATGCTTGCCAGCGGCAAGGCGCGCGGCGTGGTCAACGCGATCACCCGGATCGCCCCGGGCGCGACCGACGCGTCGGTGCGGCAACGGCTGAGCGGCATCCCGACCGGCGGCCAGCCCAGGCTGGTGCTGCGCCCGCACTTGGAGATCTGCCACGACCAGGTGCAGGCCGTGCACGGCGCGACCTGGGGCTCGCTGCCCGAGGACGCGTTGTTCTATGCGCGCCAGCGCGGTCTCGACGAGCGCAGCGCACGCGCGCTGATCGTGGAAGGCCTGCTCGCCGCGCTGCTGGAGCGCAGCCTGGGCGACCCCGAACTGCTGCAGTCGCTGGGCGTCGCCGCGCGGCTGTCGAGCGCCGTCACCGCCCATCTCGCTGCTGACGCGAAGGAACGCATCGCATGAACGAGACTTCTGTCCTGACCCCGCAGCAGATCCGTGCGCAGTTTCCGGTGCTGGCGCAGTCGGTGCATGGCGTGCCGCTCGCGTACCTGGACAACGGTGCGACGGCGCAGATGCCGCAGGTCGTGCGGGACGCGATGAATGCGTTCGAGCAGCACGACCGCGCGAACATCCACCGCGGCGTGCACACGCTGAGCCAGCGCGCGACCGACGCGTTCGAGAACGCCCGCGCCAACGTGAAGCGCTTCGTCGGCGCCGGCCGCGAGCACGAGTTGATCTTCACCTCGGGAACCACCGAAGCGCTGAACATGGTCGCGCAGGGCATGGCGTGGTCTCTCTCCGGAGAGCCCTTGCTGCGCGCCGGCGACGAGATCATCGTCAGCGGGCTCGAGCACCACGCGAACCTGCTTCCCTGGCAGCAGGTGGCGCGCCGCACCGGCGCGGTGCTGCGCATTCTGCTTCCCGACGCCGAGGGCCGTCTGCACCCGGAGGATCTGCGCCGCATGCTGTCTGCGCGCACGCGGGTCTTCGCGCTCACCGCCTGCTCGAACGCCACCGGCTATCAGCCGCCTTGCGAGACGCTGCTGTCGCTGGCCGCCGAGGCGGGCGCGATCACGGTGCTGGACGCGGCGCAGGCCGTGAGTCATGGCGCGCTCGATGTGAGCGCGCTGCGCTGCGACTTCGCCGCATTTTCGTCGCACAAGATGTACGGGCCGATGGGCATGGGCGGGCTGGTCGGGCGCCGCAGCCTGCTCGAGCGGCTCGCGCCGCTGCGCCTCGGCGGCGATATGGTCGACTGGGTGAGCTTCGACGAGGCGGGCTTTGCCGAACTGCCGGCGCGGCTCGAGGGCGGAACGCCGAATGTCGGCGGCACGATCGGCATGTCGGCCGCGGCCGATTTCGTGACGGAGCTGGATCGCGCGCAACTGGCGGCGCACCTGGCCTCGCTGCGCGAGCATGCGGTGCGCGGGCTGCAGCAGATCCACGGCGTGCGGGTGCTGGCGCCGCAGGACGAGGCCGCGGCGATCGTCTCGTTCGTTGCCGACGGCGTGCATCCGCACGACATCGGCACGCTGCTCGACGAGGCCGGGATCGCGGTGCGCACCGGGTATCACTGTGCGCAGCCGCTGCTCGACCATCTGGGCGTCGGGCCGACCACGCGCGCGTCGTTCGCGGTCTACAACACGCACGAAGAAGTCGAGCGGCTGCTCGGCGGCGTGGCGCGCGCGATCGAGGTGTTGCGATGAGCGCGGACACCGACCTGTACCAGGAAGTGGTGGTCGAGCACAAGCGCTCGCCGCGCAACTTCGGCATGCTCGCGAGTTGCACGCACGAGGCGCGCGGCCGCAATCCGTCGTGCGGCGACGACATCGGCGTTCAGCTCAAGATCGATCACGACCGGATCGCCGACATCCGCTTTCACGGCCAGGGCTGCGCAATCTGCATTGCGTCAGCGTCGATGATGACCGAAGCAGTGCGCGGCGGCAGCGTGGCGGCGGCGCGCGAGCTGCAGCAGCGCTTCCGCTCGGTGCTGACCGGCAGCCAGGACGGCGACGACGCGTACCTCGGCAAGCTGGTCAGCCTGACCGCGGTGCGGCGCTACCCGAGCCGGATCAAGTGCGCGCTGCTCGGCTGGCACGCGCTGGCGCACGCGTTGGGCGAAGCGCCCACGCACGACCCCGACGCGCCGCCCGAGCTGGACGGCACGACTCATGCGGAGGGACAACCATGAGGCGACACCGCGAGAACGTGCTGGTGCGGCGGCAGGTGGAGGTCGAACTGATCCCCGACGGCACCCGGTTCGAACTGCCGGCCGGCACGATGGCCGAGATCACACAGGCGCTCGGTTCGTCGTTCACGCTGTACGTCGAAGGCCGTCTCGTGCGGCTGCAGGGCGAGGATGCCGACGCGATCGGCAAGACGCCGCCGGCGGCGCCGACGCTCGCCGAGAACGCAAGCGACGAGGAAGTGCGTGCGCTGGTCTGGGAAACGCTCAAGACCTGCTACGACCCGGAAATCCCGGTCGACATCGTCGAACTCGGCCTGGTCTACGTCTGCGACGTGCTGCCTGTGGACGACGGCGGTGACGACGGCGGTCTGCGGGTGTCGATCAAGATGACCCTGACCGCGCCGGGCTGCGGCATGGGCGAGAGCATCGCGCAGGAGGTGCGGCAGAAGCTGTCGCGGCTGCCGCGCATCGAACAGGTCGACGTCGAGATCGTGTTCGACCCGCCGTGGTCGCGCGAGATGATGTCCGAGGCGGCCGAACTCAGCCTCGGTCTGTAGACTCCGTTGTGATTCGGCGCGCCGGCATCGCGTGCGGCGCGTTGCGCGCTTACACCACGGCCGCGGGCGTGGCGTTTTCGCGATTCAGTGCAGCCACCGGTTCTGATGCGCAGCATTGCGCGACCAGGTCGCGTGCGCAGCTCTCGCATTGGCCGCAGCAGGTGGCCACGCCGAGTTCCAGCTGGATCTCGTCGAAGCTGAGGCCCGCATGCGCCTGGCGGGCGATTTCACGGTCGGAGATGCGGTGGCAGACGCAGACAATCATCGAGAGCTAATCCGGTGTCATCCTGTGGCCTAAATTGTAAATGCGAATATATATCATTGGCAACAGGAAAAATACGTGACCCCGAAGGCTCCAGGGTCGGGCCACGGGCGCACGACCGGGGCTACACGAATCGGCGTGAGTCAGCGCAGATCGGCGCGCGTCAGGCCGCTTGCCGGCGTCACGGCTGGCGGGTGATGCGGACCTTCGGCTGCTTCACGGCGCCCCGACCCGGCTGGCCGGAGCCAGCGCAGCCGCCGCAGCCGGAGCCGCATCCGCCGTCTTGCCGAGCCAGTGCCTGCAGGCGGCGCGAGGCGCGCAGGGTGCGCGAGCGCGCCATCAATGCGTTGGCGATGAACCGCTTCAACGCGGCCGGCGACAGCGTCCACGCTGCATAGGCGGCGCAGCACGCGACCACCGCATAGACCGCCAGCGACTGAAGCAGGGTGCTCGTCATGAAGTCAGCGCCAGCGCGACGCGGTAGGTGACGAACGAGGCGAGATAGGCCAGTGCGAACAGGTAGCCGGCCATGATCGCCGGATAGCGCCAGGAATTGGTCTCGCGCCGCACCACCGCCAGCGTCGAAATGCATTGCGGCGCGAACACGTACCAAGCCAGCAACGAGAACGCGGTCGCCAGCGACCAGCTCTGCGCGATCAGCGGCATCAGCGCCTGCGCCGCCGCGTCTCCGGTGCCCGAGAGCGAGTACACGGTGCCCAGCGCGCCGACCGCGACTTCGCGCGCGGCCATGCCGGGCACCAGCGCGATCGAGATCTGCCAGTTGAACCCGATCGGCGCGAACAGCACCTCCAGGCCGCGGCCCACGATGCCGGCCAGGCTGTACTGGATCGCCGGGCCGGTCGCGCCGGCCGGCGGCGCCGGAAAGGTCGACAGGAACCACAGCACCACCATCAGCGAGAAGATGATGGTGCCGACGCGGCGCAGGAAGATCTCGCCGCGCTGCCACAGGCCCAGCACCAGGTTGCGCAGGTTCGGCAGTCGGTACGGCGGCAGTTC